>CAXTVG010000005.1:0-22471 GCA_964247505.1 uncultured Acidobacteriaceae bacterium | reverse complement strand
GTAGCCGGATTTTCCACCACGCCCCACTTCTCCACATTTCCCCGCGCCTGTGCACAACCGGAACCCGAAATGCGAAGCGCATAGGCATGAATAGAGGCGACTGCGTTCGTAGACCACACTTTCAGACACCGCTCTCGTATGGCGAGCGGTCCGGTCAGGCTATGAGACGTTTGCGGTCTCTTGTGAGTAGTTCAGGGCTGCGGAGAGAGCGCCCTCTGTAACCGCTCCGAGCTCACCTCATCGACAGTGCTTGTCGCCTGCGTGCTCAGCAGATGGAAGAGCTCCTGTGCTTTTTCCCGCCGGCCAACGGCGAAGTAGGCACGCGCCAGGTTGTACGTTGCACTACGCATCGCGGGATCGAGTGTGTGTGCGAGCTCGAGATCCTGTAAGGCGGTCCGGGCCTGACCGCTCTCGAGCAGGAGCTTGCCGCGCAACGTATGGGCCGGCACAGAATCACGATCGATGGCAATCGCTTTGCCCAGCACGAGGATGGCAGCGTCCGGCTTGGTGGGATCGCGCTTAATCATGCATTCGGCCATCAGGTAGATAAGGTCGGCGTTCGCGACGCCCTCCTGCGCGGCAGCAGCAAGGTCGGACTCCGCGGCAGAAAAGTCGCCAAGACGATAGTCCGTGAGCGCCAGTAGGAAGCGCTGGTCAGGGCGCCGCGGGGCGAGTTGCACCGCCTTCTGGAATGTCACGCGCGCATTCTGCAGGTCACCCAGGAGCGTTTCCGCAGCGCCGAGCTCGACCAAAGGCTCGGGCCGCCCGGGGAACCGATCGGCGCATTGCTGTGCCACTCGCCGCGCTTCGGAAAGCTGCCCCGCATCGGAGAGGAGGGTGATGAGGTTGAGCCATGCGAAGAGGTCGTCGGGATGAGCCTGGATGCTGTCGCGCAGGATGCCGTATCCCTGGGGGTAATCGCCCGCTTTCGCATACGCGATTGCGAGCAGGTTGGCGGAGTCCGCGTTCAGCGAAGTGGTTCTGCTGAGAACGGAAAGTGTAGCAACCGCGCCCTTGCCATCTCCCATCTGCAGTTGTCCCAGGGCGACCGCATACGCATGAGTCTGCAGGTCGGGAACGTCCGGGTGAACAGTGGCAAAGACGCGAAGTGCATCCTGAAAGTCGTGCAATTGCCCATAGGTCCAACCGATCTGAAATAGTTCGAGCTGCGAGAGAGCCGGGCAACGCGCGAGGCGTTTCAACAGTGCGATGGCTGCGCCCCGGTGGTCGCGGCCGAGAGAGACTGCGCGATGTGTAGAGTTCTGCACCTCGCACACGCTTCCGCGTTCCCGGATCTGCGCAGCCTTCAGACCGCGAAGCGGGCTGGACGCAAAGAGCAAGGCACCGAGCAGCACCACGCACACTGCACGCGTTGTCATGGGATGAGCAGCCCTGGATTAGCGCCTGTGAAATGGCGTTCGTGCAACAATGCCGGCTCCTTCCTGGATGGTGACGAGCTGCCCGGATGCGACGGACTGGAGGTGCTCTATCGCCCCGCTGGGCCAGAAGATTTGGAGGTTTGCCGCGGGCGCAGCACCAAGGCCGAAGTGCAGTCTCGGATCGCTGGACGAGAGATAACTGCTCTGGCTTGTCAGGCATTGCGCGGTGCGCCGGCCACTGTAAGTGGCGACTACGCGTGATCCGATAGCACTGCGATTCGACTTTGTGCCGATGAGCCGGACCTTGAGCCAGTGATTGCCTCCGCTCGTGTCATTGCGCAGCAGTGACGGCGCTTCGTTCATGTTGACGATAAGTATGTCGAGGTCGCCGTCATTGTCAAAATCGCCGAAAGCGCAGCCGCGGCTTGAGTGCGCGTCGGTGATTGCCTCACCAGCCAGGCTGCCGAGTTCCTCGAAGGCGCCGTCGCCGAGATTCCGGAACAGAAGCCTCGGGCTCTTGTCCGGATAGCGTGGAAGCTTCGCTGCAGCTTCCGGATAGACACTTCCTGTAACGGCGAAGATGTCAGGGTGGCCGTCGCTGTCTAGATCGACCATACCGGCGCCCCAAGTGGTGAAGCGGGATTCGACGCCAATGCCGCTCTGGCGCGTTTTGTCTGTGAAGCTGCCGCGGCCGTCATTGCAGTAGAGGTCGCTCGAGTCATCGGCAAAGTTGGTCTTGAACAGGTCAAGGTGGCCGTCGCGGTTATAGTCGCCGATCCCGAGGCCCATCCCGGCCTGTTCCGCGCCGTCGTCGCTGAATGCAACACCGCGCAGCAAGGCTTCTTCGCGAAATGTGCCATCGTGATTGTTCATGTAGAGAAGACTGGGAGTGGAGTCGCAGGCGACGTAAATGTCCTGCCAGCCGTCTTCGTCGAAGTCGGCAGCGAGAACCGTTAGACCATAGGCGCGGCGCGGCCCCCCGATGCCTGCCTGACGCGTCACGTCAGTGAATGTGCCGTCTCCGTTGTTGCGATAGAGCACGTGCGCACCCGGCATGGCTGGATTCAGTCCTCGCGGGCCACAATTCACAGGAACGCCTTTCCATGTGCAGTTAAGGTCGTTTTCGGGGCGAGGTGCGGTGCTGGGATCGAACTCAACGTACGTGGAGACGAACAAATCGAGGTGGCCATCGCGGTCGTAATCGACGAACGTGCAGCCCGTGCTCCACACAGGAGTGCCGGCATTCGCCCATAGACCTGAGCGCTTCGTCACATCGGTGAAAGTGCCATCGCCATTGTTACGGTAAAGACGATTCTGGCCGTAGTAGGTGCAGAAGATGTCCTCGAAACCATCGTTGTTGTAGTCACCCACGCAGACACCCATGGCCCAGCCTTCAGCGCCAAGACCTGCTTTCTCAGTCACGTCGGTAAAGGTGCCTTCACGATTGTTCTTGTACAGCCGATTGCCGCCTTTCTGCGGCGGGTCGTGAAATCGCGTGCCAGACAGCAGAAAGATGTCGAGCCAGCCATCGTTGTCATAGTCGAGAAAGGCGCAGCCGCAGCCGTCCGCCTCGAGTATGTATTCCTTGCGATCTACGCCGCCGTAAATTGTGGGGAGCACCAAGCCCGCACTTGAAGCTACATCCGTAAAACGCGCATCGAAGGGGCGTCCCGAGGCTTTTCTGCGGACTGCCGGCGGCAGTCCGCGAGACGCAACCTGCCCAACCACGCAATGGCTGAGTGCGCCAAAGGCCATGGCTCCGAAGTGGCGTCGAGAAACCTTCACAGGATGCGTTCACCTCCGTGGCGATGCGGAGCAATCAATGTGCACTGCAAGTACTGCCTCCCCTTACGCGTACGGAAGCAATTTCATGGGGATGCAGTGACAGCTGGAGACCATTGCTCCCGACGACGTTGAGCTTGTCGTGGTCTCGTTCCACAGCGTCGGTGCGCCAGGCCTGCTGCATGTGAAGAAGCGGAATCGAAACACGGACCTGCTGCTCATCCCCAGACAGATTGAGAAAGCGCAGGATTGTCCCGTTTCCGTCCTCGGCAGCCTTCCAGGTTTCCAACAGCACGTTTGGGGTGTCGGCCTCAACGAAGCTGCCTTGCTTTGGATCGAGTTCGCAGGTACCTGCCGGCTGTGCGCTGACTGCAGGCGCGATGGCGCGATCCTGGGAGGTTATGGTGTCCGTTTCGAGGGGTGTGATTTCTTCCCAGCCAAGATGGCTGAGTGCCGGCGCGTCGACCGAAGCAGCGCTCGTCAGGACGTAGTGGAATGTGAAGTGACCGCCCTGGCCGGCACGGTAGTTGGTGTGCCAGTAGTTATTCATGGCATAGGAGAAGATGGAACCTTGCCGCTCGCCGAACTCACGCGGCCAGAGCCCGCGATTGATATCACCAAAGGTGGCCAGCGGCGCGTCCAAAGGAAGCAGGCCAACAGACAGGTTGTCCTGCTGAAGCGAGATCCAGTGCTGAATCGAGAACCATTCATGTCCAGCGCCGGGGTACATATCCTTCGCGGGATTGACCACTCCGTTCTGCACCTCGTAATTGAACTCAGGGTGCGGCATCGCGAAGGGAAAGGCGAAATAAACCCCTTCCTTCGAGTCAACCTCCTTCTTATTTACATCCTCGAGGAACTCGATCTTTTTCTCCTTGTCGAAGAGCCGTATCTCGCTCTCGATCGCCGGAGTGTTGATGTCGCTGGAGCGCAGACGCGCTTCCCACCCCCAGGGCTCGTGCGTGACCGACACAAGGCTGCCGCCGCCTGCGGGATGTACGGTAAGCTCGGCGCGCGGCGAAGCACCGCCGTACTGGAGCACAGTGTTGGGACCATTGTCGCCCCCGGTGACGTAAAGATACTGCGCGAAGCGGTACGGGCTGTGCCCATCCACGAGCTCACGCTGAAGCTGCTTGTCGTAAATGCTGCGAATACCGCCCGAGGAAGGATCGAGAACGACACGGTAGTAGGTGTTTTCAAGGGTTGTCTGCTGGCTCGCTGCAGCCGGTGGCGTGGAAGCGTTGGCGCGCCGCATCGCGTAAATCTTGTAGCCGACTGCGGGCACTTCTTCCGCGGTGAACTGGATGTGATTGAAGTCTTTGCCACTGTTGCGGATCTCGTACGAAACCGGCTGCCCCGTGGTTTCATCGACCAGTTCATTACCCTTGCCAAGATCGAGCGAGACAAGGCCGCTGCGTTTCCAGTTCAGGCTGTTGAAGACGACCACATGCCCGGACCCTACCGGGATGGAGCTGACGACGGTCGCCATGCTGTTTTTCGTAATCCAGTCGGCGAGGGCGCGGGCGTGGACGGCGTAGCTATCCTTGATAGCGAGCTGGCCGGTTGCTTCCATGCTGGTCGGATCCGAAATGCTGTTGTCCGAGCTCCACGTGTGCTCGTCCATCAGGACCATGTTTTCCCAGAGCTTGTCGAGGCTTTCCTTGTCGGGGCGTATAAGCGGGTTCACTACGCTGGTGATCGTGGCGAGCTTCTCGGCCGTGGGCGCGCGGCCTTCATTCCAGCGCTCCATCGCGGCGTAATAGGCATCGGAGCCGATGCCGTCTTCCCAGTATGGTCCCCCGTCGCCATGCATCGTGGGGATGCTGTCGCCCATTTGCTTCTCAATGGAAGTGAGCGCGTCGTAAAAGCCGGAGTACTGCAGCTTCGGGAATTCGTAGAGGCTGTTCCACTTGTTCACCAGCGTGGCCTGCTGCGGGAAAAGATCGGTATTCTCGACCTGCGTGCCGTAAATCATTGTTTCGCTGGCCTTGTACTCCGGCCGCTCATACATCTGCAGAAAGAGCGGCAGGCTGTCATGTCCGGCAGCAATCACCGGAGGCAGTCCGAACAGAGCCTGCATCTGCTGGTAAATACGGGAGTACCAGAGGAGAACCTTTCCGCCGTCCGGACCCTGCCACCAGATCGGAGAGTTCTCGTTGAGGCGCCCCTGCATGAGCACCGGGGCACGGTCATTGTTGCTTCCGCCTGCGAGGTAGTGGATGCCCGCAGCAGCGAGCACGGATGCGTACGACCACGAATACGACGGGACGTCGGTGATGTTGGCGTAGTTGAACGGTAGATTGTGTTCGCGGCTGAAATCCGCGCTGGGGTAGAGCGAGCGGATCAGCGTTTCCGCCGTTGGAAAGCCGGTCAGCACGTTAGCGTACTGCGCGGGCAGGTAGAGCTTGTGCTGCTGCATGGCCTGCAGTGCTCGCTGCTGCTCCGCCGCAGTGTGAGTCTTACTAAACTGCTGGAGATCCCACTCGCCATCGAGGCTGTAGCGGAAGTCGGGATTGCTGTCGATCATGCTCAACGCTTCATCGATGTCCCTGCCCTGGATGGCTGCCACCTTGGCCTGGTAGTCCGAATAGCCCACATCCACGTGAATATGAGGAACGATCCGCACGGTCCATTTCTTTTTCGGAGCGATCGACGCGGAGGTGTGCTGCTCGCGCCCTCCCTCCTGCCAGGAAAGCTCAGCGCGGGTGCTTCCAGGAAACTCCGGGACGAGAAAATCAACTTGCTCTTCGCCAAACTCCTGGCTGCGCGGAAGCGCCTGGTGAAAGGTCTTGCCGCCAACCGTAAGCTTCACATCGGAACCAGCCGTGAACGCCTGCGTGGAACGGACAAAGACACTGATCTGCTCCGCAAGCCCGGCATCTGCCCGGTGGTAAAAGATGGTCGGCAGGATCAGGGCGGCGGGCTCGTGCGCCTCCTCCTTCGCAGATGCATGCTCGAGCGCAATGGCGTCATAGGTGAGGCTTGCGTCCGGAATCGTTTCGGTCGCGTCCTCGACAGCCTGGAACGCGATTGCATTGTCGCCGCTGCGCAGATCGCGGGCCGGGATCTCGAGTGTGGTGTCTGCGCTCGAGTAAGCAGGGTAGAAGAGACTCGCCTCGTCGCCGGCACGATAGTCGAGTTTCGGATGCAGGTAGAGCACCGCGTTATGCCCGTTGACTGCAACATGGAGAGCAGGAACGCTGGCTGCCTCGAGCAGGGCGGAGATGCGCAGCAGATAGCTGCCCTGTGGTGTTGCAGCGAGCTTGAAGTGAATCGTCCATGGCGCGCGGCTGCCCGCGGCTGCGCCGTTGTTGACGGCGCGTTGCGTGCGGAACCAGTCGTGGGCTGGGTCGCTCACGCCGACGTTGAAGTTTACGGGCTCCGTCGGCTCTGTACGGGCGAACTCGAGAGATGAACCGTCGAACTTGCCGACTTGAAAAACAGCATTGCCTTGCGGAGCACCTGCTGTCTGCGCCGATGCGGTCCGGGCAAGAACCCCCGCTGCACAGAAAAGAACAACTGCTGCGGCCAACGTGTGATGCTTCACTGCCAATGGAGTCTCCCGGTGTTCGCGCCTGGGCGCTGGTTGCGTACAAGGTCCGCGCGGCGTATGGGCAGCACGGACCGAGCCGCTTAGAAAAGCACTTTCAGCGCAAATTGAATCTGACGACCCGCGGCGGCGGCGCTGAGAATCTGGCCAAATGCGCCGTCGGTCACGGTGGTGTCAGGGTTAGAAAGATTCGTGTGATTGAAGATGTTGAAGAACTCGGAGCGGAACTGCAGGCTCGAGCCCTCAAACAGCGGGAAGCTTTTCGAAAGGTTGAGGTCGAAATTGTTGTACCGCGGGCCAACGAGACCGTTTCTACCTTCGTCGCCAAAGGTGTACGAAACCGGCTGCGCGAAGGCGGCCGTGTTGATCCAGTGAGCGCGATTTTTGGCGAAGCCTGACGCGCCGTAGGGATCGGCTCCCGTCAGTTCCGCGCGCTGACCCGGAGAGCCGGTATTGGCGACGTCGCCGCCGGCATAAACGGTGAATGGTGACCCGGAGTTTAGAGTGATGATGGAGCCGAGTAGCCAGCCGCCGGCGGCGCCGTCAACGAGTCGATTCGCCTTTGCGAGATAACGGCGGCCATGGCCGAATGGCAGCTGGTAGACCTCGGTAAGCACGACCATGTGGGTCTTGTTGTAGTCCGACGGGCCCCAGTCCATGTGGAGGTTATAAAAGTTCGGCTCGGTGTTGGAGTACGGATCCGACTGCCAATCCAGTGACTTCGACCAGGTGTAAGAAGCCTGGAAGAACAGGCCATTGCTCATGGATTTCTGCAGCTGTGCCTGGAGCGCGTTGTAGCTGCTGGGCATCTGGTTCCACGAAAAGGAGAATGGGCCACCGAACTGCGGGAAAGGTTGACGCGCGGCAATCGCGCCGGGTCCCGGGAAAAGGGCGGTGTTCGCTTCAGGAACGATGTACTGGTGACGTCCCAAAGATCCGACGTAGTCCAGCTTCATGGACAATGTGCCAGTCAGCTGCTGCTGGATGCCGAGATTGTACTCCATAACATAAGGAATCTTGTTATCGGGGTCGGCGCCGTAGCTTACATAGGGCTTGACACCGCCCAGGATGGTCGAGGCATCGGGGAGCGCGTTGAGGTAGGTGGTGGGCACCCCGAGATCCAGACTCGTAAAATTAGCAGCGACGCCGCTCGGCCATGAGAGACGAAGGTTTTGGTTTTCCTGGATGAGCGTATTGTTGTGGTCATCGAGCATGGCAAAGGCGCCGTGCAGGACCGACGATGGCGTGAACTGGTAGACCAGGCCGAAGCGCGGCTCCCAGCCGTTGTACTGCGATTGAAAGTAGCCCGAGGGAGCGTTGGCAGTGGGGAAGGCAGGAGGCACCGCGCCGGTGACGAGGAACTGGCCGTCCAACGCATTGAGGCCAGAAACGATCTTATGATAATTCGGTGGGCTGACGTAGTCCCAGCGAATGCCGGCGGTGAGCACCAGCCGTTTGGTGGCCTGCCATTGATCCTGTACATAGGCGCCATACCAGTTCACGGTCTGGTCAGCGCCGGTGTTCCCAAGCCAGGGACCGTAGCTGTCGAGTGCGCCGAGAAGAAGGCTGGCGGCCCCATAACCCGAGGGACCTGCAGCGCCATTCACGGAAGTCGCGTTCTGGGTAAAGCTGGCATTGTTGACCCAGCCATCATCGTAACTGCGCAGGTGGTAGTACATTCCGCCGACACCGACCGTGTGATTGGAGACAACCTTGGACAGATCGAGATGGTAGTCCATTGCCTCCATCGGGCCAAGGGGGACGGCGAACTGACTGGTGCCGGTAAAGCCGTTGGAGATGCCGAGCGCCGGAGCGAGCTGCACGCCGTCATGCATGGGATACGCGTCGGCGGCCCCGATCGACTGCACAAAGGCAGTACCCGCCGGCTCATCGGTGTCGTTGTAGTTGATGTAGGAGTAGCCATAGCGGAAGTTCAGCAGTGTCTGTGGGTTAAAAACGTGCGTGTAACCGAGCGCGGCCTGCTGCCCGTAATTGAGCAGATAGTGAGAGTACGTCGGAAGACCTTCCGGCGTGGTGAGTGTCTGCTTCGCGCGGTTGAATCGGACGAAAAGGTTATCGTTTTGTGAGAACTGGTGATCGATGCGGCCGCCCAGAATGTCACTGGCGGTATTGTTGGCTCCGGTAAAGCGGAGGTTTGGAAAAACACCATCCGCAACATTGAGGTTCGGCAGCGGGTAGTAGTGGCTGATGTACTGCAGCGTCGCTGGATTAATCCGTCCTACAGGAACGCGATTGCCGGGGAACGGATCGCGCAGAACTTGTCCGGGGTTTGCTGGATCGGGCCGGCTCGTCAGCGGATCGAAAATCTCATTCGTGTAAACAGGACGTCCGAGGCTGTCGCTTCCGGTTTGCGCGCCCAGGATAGACGAAAAGTCGCCGCCGAGCATGGAAGGGGTGGGCACGCTGGCTAAGTGGGTGTTGGTCTGGGCGGAGCGGAAGCCTTCCCAGTACAGCGAAAACCAGGTGTTGTTGCGCCCGTCGATCACCTTGGGAACCCAGATTGGGCCGCCGAAATAGAGGCCGTACTGGTTCTGGCGATAGGGCAGCGTCTGAACGTCGGGGTAGGTTCGTGCGTCAAGTGCATCGTTGCGCAGAAATTCCCACAGGGCTCCATGAAACTTATTGGTGCCGGCACGCGTGACGACGTTGATATTTGCGCCGCTGCTGATGGAGAACTGGGCGTCCGTGATGTGGGACTGTACGTTGAACTCCTGGATAGCATCCGGCGGCGGCGCGATCACCCAGGTGTTTGTATAGATCTGGTTATTCAAAACACCGTCCATCGTGAAGTTGTTCTGTTCGCCGCGCTGGCCGTCGACCGAAGGGCTGATGCCGCCCGCACCAAGCGAGACCACAAAGCTGCCCTGCTGTCCGTTTTGCACGGGCGACGCTCCCGGTGAAAGCAGGGCGAGTTGCGTAAACTGGCGGCCGTTGAGCGGCAACTCTACCGTTTCATCATGATTAATGACGTTGCTTAATGTTGCCGACGTCGTATTCAGCGTAGGGGCGGCGCCGGTCACATTGACTGTCTGCGTAGAGGCGGCTACGCCGAGCTTAAAGTCCAGCGTAAGACTCTGGTTGACCTCAAGCTGAACTGTGCTGTGCGTCTCCTTGCCGAACCCGGCTTTGGACACCTCGAGCGTGTAATTGCCCGGCGCGAGCTGTGGAACGATGTAGATGCCCTCACCGTTGCTTGTTGTGTCTCGAGTAGATCCCGTGTCCTGGTTCACGACGGAGATCGTTGCATCGGGGACGACCGCCCCGGCTGAGTCAGTCACAATTCCGGTGATCAGCCCCGTGGTCGTCTGAGCAAAAACTCCCGCAACGGAGCAAAGACCCAGCAGGATCAGTACGAAGATTTTTCTCGTCACGCTACGCCCCCTTGTAAGAACAACTTCCGGTTTCCTTCCGACGTTCGTTGTGCGTTGTGGCGGCCAGAATCCTGCAGCAGTCGCCCGGGCCTTGGCGCTCCATAAAGAAGTAAATCGGGTGAATCGTAGTCTTAAGAAAGATGGAAAGTCAAATAAACATCATTCCCTGTGATTTTTCGATCACAAATTTTCATGGCGCCGGGCGGGTAGACAGTTTCGAAAAGCGGCCGGATCTGCGCCGCACGCACGTCCGCACTGCAGTCGAAGAAGCGTTTGGTATCCTCCGTCTGATGGCACGCAAGTCAGACAACTCAGGCGCCAGGCAGCAGTTCATTCTCCGCTCCCTGCAGGAAGCCGGGTCGGTTTCGATCGAGAGCCTTTGTGCGTCTCTTGAGGCATCGATCGCCACCGTTCGGAGAGACCTGGAAGATCTGGAGGGTCGCTCACTCCTGAAGCGTGTACGTGGGGGCGCCGTGCCGATCGGGCCGTTGTTCTACGAGCCGTTTCGCAACGACGCCTCGTTCCAGGACAAAATCGCGAGCTTTGCTGAAGAAAAGCGAAAGATCGCGCGAGCCGCGGCTGCGATGGTGCAAACCGGGCAGACGATCGCGCTCAGCGGGGGAACCACTACGACAGAAGTGGTGCGTAATCTGAAAGTGATGAGCGGGATTTCGATCATCACGAACACTGTGAATGTCGCGATGGAACTGAGCAACTGCAAAGAAATTGAGGTAATCGTCACCGGCGGTGTACTCCGCGGCAACTGGTTTACCTTGATCGGTCCGATCGCCAATGCGTCCACGGAAATGCTCTTTGCGGACATCATGTTCCTGGGAGTGGACGGGATCGAAGCCCAGCACGGGCTGACCTGTACCAACCCCTCCGAGGCTGAGGTCTTGCGGAAGCTGAGTCAGCACTCCAAGCAGAAAATCGTAGTCGCCGATCACAGCAAGCTGGGGCAGATCAGCAAATTTCTGCTCTGCCCAACACGAGAAATCGATTGCCTCATCACAGACGACGGCGCGACCCATGCCGCGACCGCGCCTTTTGAGAAGTGCGGGATTTCTGTGATTCGTGCCTGACACTGTTATGCCTGGTTCTTGCGGAAGAAGGCTCGGATCACAGCGCAGAGCCCACTGTGAGCACTGCTCAATGAGGGGGACGGGCTAGCAAAGGTGTGTTGTTCAGCAGGTGGCAGGTGACGACTTCCGTCTTTCTCCAGACGCCCGCCATGGTGTTTGTCTGCAACAGCATCTCGAAGTGTCGAGCAGGGCCTGCTGGTTCGATGCCACAAGCCTCCAGGGCGCGAGACAGACGAGGCAGGTCTGTAACAAAGTCCCCTGCTGCACCGGTGGCTTCTCCGTCAGCTCCTGCGAGCAGGAGTACCTCGCCAACCTGATCCGGATTTTGAACAAAGGCGACCACTGCAAAGGAATAGCCGGTGCCGCCGCCATTCGCGCTTGGTATGTAGTTCGCCTGCTCTTTGGGCTGCGGATGAAGATCCCGAATATATTCGGAGCCGCGCACCGGATCGTAAACGAACTGAAAACTCAAGGCACTTGCAAAGACCGAGAACCATGGATCCGACCTAGGGCTGCCTAGAAAAACAAAGTTGTCACTGCTGCTCAGGAAGGATAGCTGAAAACTTCGTGAAGCCTGGACAGATAATTGCTTAGAGAATGTCTGTGCGATCCCAGCGATCTTTGCAGTGATGGGCAGATCTGGCGTGGCGGCGGAACTGTCGGCTGAGAGCAGCACCTTTACAAAGTTGAGTTGTTCGGGCGTAAGCGCTTCCGGCTTTGGCACGTAGCTGTGATTTGCGTAATCGGAGAGCGAAAGGTTCGTTTTGGTCGTCCCTTGAATTGTGTCGATGTTGGCATCACTGGTGATGAGGTGTGGCACACCCTGAGCTGCAAAGATCGCAGACCATGGCAGGATAGCGTATGCCGGATGGGACGAGGCGGACTGTCCCGTGGATCGTAGCCACCAGCCGAAAGCAACGGCCAAGAGCAAAGTCGCGACACTGCGGACTTGCAGCCATTTGGAGCTGAACTGCGCCGCTGAGCTAGTCTTCCCAAGATGTTCACGGGCGTCAGGGGTGGCAGCCTGCTGCGGGCCGGCTTCGGCGATGGCAGAAGCTTTGGGTGGTTGCAGCGGCTCGGGCAGATTAGGCTCAACAATATCCGCTGCATTCTTACGAGTGACGCGAGGAACATACGAGCCGAGTGGCAGTTCGATGCGGAACTCACAATCGCTACCGAACCAACCGTAGTGCTGAAGCAGTCGTTTTCGTACATCGGAAGCGGTGACGCGAACGATTGCATCGTCTCCGGTGTCGTAGGAGGGCTTCCGCTTAAAAAGCTCCACACCGATGAGTCGTTCCTTCAGCTGATTGAAGTTGCCCGCAATGGATTGCTCGATGACGAACTCAAGAAACTGTCCACTGCGCTGACTGCCCTTGAAGGCGGGTCCCCCTATGATCTCTCTTAAAAGCCTGCGAAGCGTGGCGATCTCCTGCGTAGAGCTGACGACCCTGACGAATGCGTCCTCTCCGGAACCAGGCTGATTCTTCAACTGCGAGAGCTTTACGGTCTGAGCTTTCTCCATCACGCAATGATTCCATGTTCCGACCTGCCTCTCTCCGGGTGCGGCTTTCTCAAGGCTTAGCCGGGTAGAGTCGAACCGTTGGCCCCTCCCTGAGAGTGCAGATGTGTACGCTCCACCCAAAAAGCATTTGGCCTTCAGCGCGGGAGATTGCCTGCATCTGAGCCGCATCGAGATGCCCGACGGCGAGAACCCTTTGATGGGCAATTTAACAGACTCACAAAAAGAGCTGTCAAGCCAAGCCCGATTTGCCTCCACTCCGACGTCCCCACGCCTGGACGTGTCCCTCTTGGTCCGGATGGCACGGCGGACTGTGTTGCTCTGCACGGTATCCACCGTTACATTTTGCTGCCCCTTCTAACGGGCCTGTTTTGTGGCAGTTACATCGAGGTTAAAAATCTCGTTAACGTTGCGGTGTCTGCGAATCAGGAGCAATCATAGAGTTCTGCACCACAATCAGTTGTGGAGCATCCGGTTCGTGAGGCACTTGGAGGTCATATCGTGGAGACAGGACGCCGGCAGCATCTTCTACCCCCTTGCTTTTCCTTTCTCATGGCGCGCTTTGCCCTTCTGCGCTGTTCCCTGCGAGGCTTTTCCGTGGCACTCCCTATTTGTCTACTGGCCCAGGCAGCACTCGCCCAGGGGACGAGTGCAAGCGTCAAGGGTGTCATTACAGACCCTGCGGGGGCGCTTTTGCCCGGTGTCACGGTCACTGCACAGAACACCGACACCACGTTGAAACAGACCGCCGTCACCTCAGCGTCTGGGCTCTACACGTTGGCGCTGTTACCGCCGGGCAACTACCGGATTACGGCAACCTTGAGAAACTTCGAGACGTACACGCAGCTGACCACATTGACGGTCGGGCAGGCGGCCGCTCTGGACTTTACCCTTCAGCTTGGTCATGCGTCACAGAGCGTCACCGTAAATACCGGGCAGGTGCTCATCAACTCGACGAACGCTGAGATCGGCAACGTCATCGACCAGACAACGATCACGCAATTGCCCCTGAACGGGCGGGATCCGGCGAGCCTGATTTTCTTGTCGCCGGGCGTGACAAATGTGTTAAACACCCCGGCTGGCACACTGCCGACCAGCGCGGCATTCCCAAACGAAATTGGCGGCTCCAGCAATGGCGGACAGCAAGGCAGCACCTACGCTCTGCTCGACGGCGTGCCAAATATGGACTTTTACGACCTCTTGATGGCTCCATTCCCGAACCCGGATGCAACCCATGCGTTCCGGGCCGTCACCAACAACTACAGCGTACAGTACGGCTTCTCGCCCTCTGCTGTGATCAGCATTGAGAGTGACTACGGTACCAACAGCATCCACGGTGGTGTCTTTGAATTTCTCCGCAATGGCGCCCTGAACGCGTCCAACTGGTTCAGCGGCGCGGTCGATGGATTGAAGCAGAATCAGTTCGGCGGGTTCATCGGTGCGCCCATCGTCAAAGACAAGCTGTTTATCTTCGCCAACTATCAAGGCACGCGCAGAAGCCTGGCCTCCAATACCGAGACCGCCTACACGCCGACAGCTGCCATGTTGCGCGGCGATTTCAGCGCACTGCCGTCGACCCTGAAGGCGCCTTTCACCACCGTCAACGGTGTGAAAAATCAGATCGACCCAGCCCTCTTCAGCCCTGCTGCGGTCGCCATCACAGAGCAGGCACTGCCTTTGGGGCAAGACCCGACCAGTGGCCTGGTAACGTTTAGCGGGCCGACCGTCGACAGCTCCCTCGACGAAGGCACCGCGCGCCTGGACTACACGCTGTCTGACAAGCTGCGGTTTTTCGCTCGAAGCTTCATCACTGACTTCGACGATCCTGCCGTCAACGTCAATGGCAACATCCTGGCGACAGCTGTAGCCAACAGCGGCAAGTTTTATAACGAAGAGGTCAGCAATACCTGGCTGGCGTCGCCTACCGTGGTCAACACCCTGGCAGCGGCGTGGATCAGCCTTGACGTGGGAGACGGCAGTCAGGTGTATACGAAAGCAGGCACTCCCTTCTGCCTTTCGGAATACATTCATGTGGCGGACCCCGCGGGATGTTTCACGATGAATCTGGACGCGAATTTCAATGGTCCGAATGCCCAGCCGAATGCCACGGCACGCACTACCTGGTGGCTTTCCGACGATGCGATCAAGACACTCGGCAATCACACGCTGCAGTTCGGTGGAGTCTTTGCCCACCAGTTCGAGAACAACAGGACCGACTACCCCGGCCAGCCCATAGTGGACTTCAACGGATATGCCACCGGGTACGCGAACGCAGACTTCCTGCTCGGTGATGTGGCTAGCTTCACGCAGGGCGCCTTCCAAAACTCGCCGACTCGCGGAGTACAGTTTGCTCTTTATGCGCAGGACCAGTACCACGCGAGTAAGAATCTGACCTTAACGGCGGGCCTTCGCTGGGAGCCGGACTGGGCTGCCACATCCATCAACGGGGGCGCCGGCTACGTGCCCGGGCAACAGAGTGTCCGCTATCCGAATGCCCCGCTCGGCCTCATCTTTCCCGGAGACAAAGGTCTCACCTCGACCTTGCGCCCCTCCAACAACAGGTACTTCGAGCCGCGGCTCTCGGCCGCCTATCAGGTGACCTCCAGCACCGCTGTACGTGGGGGCTTTGGCATCTTCGTCGCACCTCTTTCCTGGTCGTTTTACAACCACGTCATTGGCGTGGCGCCGATCGCTCCGCTTTACTCGTTCTCTGCGACCGCCTCCAACCCAATCTCCTTTCAAAACCCGTGGGCAGGTTTTTCGTCGACACATGGCCAGAGCCCGTTTCCCTCCTTTGAAACCAACCCCAGTGTCCCGGCCAGCGAAGCCATCTTCCTCAACCCCACTGCTGTCGGTGCGGTCTTCTCGCCCAACTTCCACCTGGGCGTGACACAAAGCTGGAACGCCTCTATCGAGCAACAGTTGGGTAAAACTGTCGCGCTGCACTTGGCCTACATCGGCAGCCAGACCTACCACCAACCGACAGTTGTGGATCAGAACCCAGGCATCTATGCCAACGCAAGCAATCGCGAAAACCCAAACTTCTCGTCTATTTCACAGATGAACGACGAGGGTACAGCCTCCTATAACTCATTGCAGATCGGTGCGACAACCCAGGTGTACCACGGGTTAAAAGCAGATACGCACTTTACATGGTCGAAAACGCTGGCTTTGAGCGACTCTGGTAATACTGCCTATCACGGAGGCATCGCGGACCCGTATCCCGGACAAGCAAACGAGCTTTTCAATTATGGAGTTTCCTCACTCAGCATCCCGGTCGTTTTGGTCTCGGACATTATCTACACCACGCCATCGCTGGATGGTGAGAACGCTCTTTTGAAGACCGTAGGCGGATCGTGGGAGGTAAGCGGGATCTGGACGGCGCAGTCCGGTTACCCGTTCTCGATCGGCGGCGGCAATGGCGGGGACAGCTCCGGCTCCTTGCAATACGGCGATCGCGCGGATGTTGTTCCCGGCCAATCGTTCCAAGTCCATCAGGGGTCCAAGGCACAGTGGCTCACGCGCTACTTCAACCCCCTTGCTTTCGTGCCCAACGCACCAGGCACTTTCGGCAGCAGCGGCAAGAACCTGCTCCACGGTCCTGGTATTAACTCGTGGGACATGGCGCTGATGAAAAACTTCAAGCCGTATGGCGAGCGCTACAATCTGCAGTTTCGTTGGGAGATGTTCAACGCGTTCAACCATCCGAACTTCGGCCTGCCGGACAACACGGCGACGGATCCGAATTTCGGGCAGATCACGACCGTCGGCGTTGTAGCCCCGCGTGTGATGCAGGGTGCACTCAAGCTATCGTTCTAGTGTGCACCTGAGTGCCGCGCTGCATGCTTTGTTGCTGACCGATGCGAAAAGCCGTCCCTGAGGATCGAAGTGAAATCACAGTCGCGCAGACAGTTTCTTAAGCAAGCAGCCGCAATTCCCCTCGTCTCGTGCAGGCGGGGACTGCGGCTTTTCAGTTTGCCCGCTCTTCCGGGCGCAGCAGCAATTTTCGCAGGCGACCGGCCACGGTTCTCTCACCCTCATATCATCCGCTATGACGCGCAGTGCTTCACAATCCATGACCGAGACGTCTTTCTTTACAGCGCTGCTTTCCATTACTGCCGGACACCGAAGGCGCTCTGGCGTGACCGGATGCTTAAGCTGAAGCTTGCCGGTTTCAACACAATTGAGACGTATGTCTTCTGGAACTACCACGAGCCGGTCGAGGGCCAGGTAGACATGACGGAGCTTGAGGATTTCATCCAGCTTACCCGGGAGCTTGGCCTATGGATGATCCTCCGTGTGGGCCCCTATGTTTGTGCGGAGTGGGACGCAGGAGGCTTCCCACACTGGATCATCGCGAAGCAATTTCCGCTTCGCAGTGACAGCCCGGAAAGTATCCAAACATCGCAAGGCTGGTATAACCACGTCCTTCCTGTTGTTCGCCGCAATATGATCACAGAAGGTGGGCCCGTAATCCTGGTCCAGATAGAGAACGAGTACGACTACTGGCATATTCCAGACGCGCAAAAGATGAACTACATCACGGCGTTGGCGCATATGGTGTGGGACGCCGGCATCGACATCCCTATCTTCACGAACTGGGTGAGCCAGGCGCGAGAGAACAGCAATCCAGTAATGGCGCGCATCATGGACACGGGCGACTTCTACCCTCGCTGGAATATCCAGAAAGAAGTAGTCCCGGCACTGGCGACGCTGCGCAAGGAAGAGCCATCTTCGCCTGTCGGTATCGCGGAGTTGCAAGGGGGGTGGTTCAGCCAGTATGGAGGCCAGCTTTCCGAAGAGCAGGATGGTGTGAGCGCGGCGCAGTTGAACCTGCTAACCAAGACTGTGATTGAATGCGGCACGGCCTTCACCAACTTTTATATGGCGCATGGCGGGACGAACTTCGAGTGGGCCGCGCGTAAGGTTACTACGACGTACGATTACGCGGCGCCGATCCGCGAGCCCGGCGGCCTGTGGAACAAGTATTACGCTGCCCGGACCATTGGTAGCTTCTTACAACAGTCCGGCCCGGCGATCGTTCGCGCTGGAGCAGCAGAAAACATTCCATCCACGAACCCTAAAGTTTCGGTCACCATGCGAAAGAATGGAAAGACCGGGTTCTTGTTCGTGCGTCAGACCGACGATTCTGACCAGGACTTTACGTTCACCTGGACAGATCCAGGCACGGAGGTCCGGCAGCAGTTCACGGTACCCGCCGAGGGTAAGCTTGCGATCCGGGCTCATGGTATGAAGGTGCTTCCCGTCCAGCTACCTATTTCTGGTGGTCTGCTCCGGTACTCCACCGCCGAGGTGCTCACATTCGGTTCAGTGGGACAACGTAACTACCTCATTGTCTTCGGAGAACCCGGAGAAGCAGCCGAAATCGCGCTCGCTGCCGAAAAACCGCCCAGCGTGCATGGTGCACTCCGCTATAGAAAGTTCGATGCGGGGAGCAAAACCGCAATCTTCGGCTTCAAGGTGGAGCTTTCGCCGCAAATGTTTCTCTGGAACGAGTTGCTGCACATCATCGTGCTGCCGCGCGCACTTGCGGAGCGCACCTGGGCCGCGCAGCTGCCGGCTTCCGGTGGGGTGACACAGGGAACCACGCCGGTGATCACGGATTGCGCTCTGATGAGCTCTCACACCTCGACTGCGAACTCCGCCGCGATCGAGCTGGAGTATGGACCCGGCGAGCATGTGCTTACCACGCTCGCCACCGCGTCTCCAAAGCTTTGCATGGTGAACGGGCAACCCGTTCACTTCCATTTCGATCCTTTCTGGAAAACTGTTCAGCTCGGAGTAAGCACACCTGCGCTGCCCCCGCAGGCCCTTACCTTTTCTAAAGGCGAGTTTTTGGTACAGCACTTCCGTTCCGAGGAGGGGGAGTGGCTGGAAACTGCGCCGGGCGCGCTTGAACAGCTGGGGCGCCTCCCGTATGGCTACGTCCGATACCAACTCCCGTTTCAGCATCGTGGTGAAAAGATGCTGTTCCTTGAAACCCATACCGAGGACCCCAAGCAGGTCTTTCTCAACGGAAAGCGCGTCCCCGAGTTGTCGAGCCCAGCGATGTCCGTCTCCTGCGTTCTCGATGACTGGGTGACCGGCGCTTCAAACGTGCTCGAAATCTCCTACGAGGCATTCGGCAGCGAGAACGGCAATGCGGAGATGGCCCAGCTTAAAGGTATTCAAGCGATCCGCCTGGGCGATGCTCAACAATCGCACACAGTCCCTACCGTAGCCGTGCAGCGCTTCCCCCCTGGCGTGACACAACACGGGGTCGATCTTTCTGCTGTGCTGGGGGAGTGGAAAGAAACTGCACTTGGTTTCGCTACTATCTCCGACGCACTTACTCCCGCGTTCACGTGGTTCCGTGTGCCCTTTGTGCTGCGCGAAAACCCAGAGTGGTTTGCGCCCTGGAAGCTCAGGATCAATGCCGACCGCGATACGCTGATCTATGTCAATGGGCATTTCATCGGTTATTACCAGGCGATCGGACCGCAGTCCGAGTTCTACGTGCCTGAGCCCTTTCTGTATCTGGACGGCAAAAAGGAAAACATGCTGGCGCTCCAGATCTCCTACACAGATGGGCTGCATTCACTCAGACAGCTTGTCCTGACGCCCTACACGGAATTCGCAACCCGCAAAACAAAGGTCGAGTTGTGCTGGTAGCCTTGGCTGTCCGTGTCTGCCGGACACCCTCGAAGATATTCCGGGAGACGAGGATGGCGGAGGCATGAGCGCGTTCGTTGTCTTCTCGATGATGGGAACTTATTCTGTCACCCCAGGCATCCCGGCGTGCGACATTGTAAGTCCGGTGTTCGAAAAAGTGACTATCCACCTCGAGAATGGAAAGAAGTCCGTCATCCTTGCGCATGGATCGTCACGCCAAAACAAGTACGTCGAGAAAGTCGTACTTAACGGCCAACTCCTGGATCGGGCCTGGCTCCGCCATACGGAGATCACAAAGGGATGCGTCCTCGAGTTGACCATGGAAGACACGCCGAATAACGAACTCGGTTCCACACCGAAGAGCTTTCCACCGGACATCATGAGCGCGCATCCCGAAGATCTTTATTGATCGGCTCTGTTACCCTGTAAGCGTCCTGTCGTGGCCGTGGTTCAGCAGGGGGAAGTATATGGGTGAGCGCTGGGGTTAAGTGTGTATTCACGTAATTTTATGTGGACACTTATTAAGGATTGGTCGCAGGAATTGCGATTGAGATGCCCCGCGGCATTAGCTGATCGATGGGATTGAACAGGTGTCGGCGATGCTGATCGGTAACCCGGGATCATGGGCTTATGCTCGAACACAGACAGGAGTGCACTGCAGGCAATGGACGCCGAACTCGTTCGGGCTTTTCTCCTCAAACTCCCGCACGTCGAGGAAACCCTCCAGTGGGGCGATAACCTCGTCTTCTGGGTAGGCCACAAAAGCATCGGCGGCAAAATGTTCGCGCTGCTCGACCTCGACCGCAAGCCCGGCCCACCTCTAGCCTTCCACGCCGGCCCCGAGCGCTACCCCGAGCTCCTCGAGCGTGAAGGCGTTCGCCCCGCTCCCTACCTCGCTCGCGCCCACTGGGTTGCCCTCGAGCGCTGGAACGCCCTGCCCCCGCGCGAGCTCTACACCCTGCTCACCGACGCCCACCGCCTGGTCTTCGCCCGCCTGCCCCGACGCACTCAGCAGCGAGTGCAGACCTCGAACATTTCTCAGTGAAGCGACACATCGAGCGCAAATCAGAGCTGACATCAGGCACACAAAGATCCCCTTCAAAACCAATCACAACACATCCAAACTGGAATGGAATCTCTCGACCGGATCACACACGTGCTAGGCCCGCCAAGTGCTTTGTGGAAACTGCGGCGCGGATCGCATACGATGGCAGCCATAGCGCGCTGGCGCCACAGCGGGGCCTTGATCGACCTGACGGAGGCGGATGCGTACCAG
This sequence comes from uncultured Acidobacteriaceae bacterium, assembly GCA_964247505.1. Lineage (GTDB taxonomy): Bacteria > Acidobacteriota > Terriglobia > Terriglobales > Acidobacteriaceae > EB88. Next base: position 1,816 of record CAXTVG010000005.1, on the reverse strand, counting down.
GTCGTATTTAACGTGTCTGGCGGACAGACCGTTGACCGTCCCGAACGCGAGGGATCGCGTCGAAAAATCCGGGCGGGTACCGTGGGCATCAACTCCCCAGGAGAAACCGGCCTCATCAGGGTGTCTGGGCAGGCTGAAACGCTGCAAATCCTCCTGAGTGCCGACCTGATACGGATTCCTGAAAACGATGCGACGGCTGCGAATTTTGCTCTTGCAGCCACCGCGCCGGAACTACAGGCCGCGGCTGTGCAGGCGCTTGTCGCCCTTGAGACCCGGACTCGCGCCGCTCATCGGGATCTGGAACGCATCGTGTTCGAAACCGCAAAGCGTTTCGTGTCGCCTCCACGTTTTACTGCCGTGCCGCGTGGTGGTCTTTCCCCCGGAGCCCGGCGGCGTGTGTGCGAAGCAGCTTATGGCCTCCTCGCGGATCCATCAACATCCGCGGCCCCTGTTAAAGATTTATCGAGTGCATCCGGTCTAAGCCTGTACCACTTCATTCGTTCCTTCCATCGAACAGAGGGCCAAACGCCTTACGCTTGGCTGCTTTCCGCGCGCCTCAATCACGCTTTGGAGTTACTGCTGCGGACCGAGGCTTCCATCGGCGGGATTTCCGATGTAACAGGCTTTTCCTCTTCTTCTCACCTCGTCAGCACGTTCAAAAAGCGCATGGGTGTCACACCGGGTGTTCTTCGGCTTGCGGCTCGCAAAGCCGGCGTGATCCATGGAAAAAGCGCAATTTCCTGATACCGGCACATCTCCGAACCTTCTACCATCAATGTGGAGGCGCTTATGGAAATTGCAAAGTGGCTTATTACTCTGGTTGCGGTATGGAACTTCGGTGGATATGTGGTGGACGCGGTTATCCCCGTAACTGCCAAACAACATTTACATAACCCTCGCTGGCCGCCTCATGCTAAGTTTCATAACTGCCAGACCATGGTCATGGGCATCCTGCTGGGGGCGGTCACCCTCTGCGTCCTGTTCGCCCCGGGTCCATTTACTTTGCGGCGGCTACTGGTCGCGGCTGCCATTTCAGGAACTTACTTTATCGCGATGCTTGTTGCGGCAGCCTTTCCCGGCACAGAGTGGCACGATCCGGAGTTCGCCCAGCTCGACCCCCTGGTACTTGGGCTGCCTGCCCAAAAGCTGGTCGCGTTCATCGTATGTACTCTTCTGCTCGCCGCCTGTATCCTCGGGTACACCGCGGGACATAACCTTGGTTCTTGACCGTATCTAAAAAGGTGCGGATTTGTGGAATCAACCTTCGCAGAACCTTGTCTGCTTCAAGGAGCCGCACCCTCCCCACCCAATCGCACCCTTACCCCAAACCGCGCCAGCTGCGGCGTCCCCAGCGTCCGGATCGGCGTCCGCCCTACATCCACGCTCCGGTCAAATAGGTTCTCGACCGACCCAAATACCTCCCACCTTTGTCCGAACGAGCGGGAAGCATACACATCCAGCCGCGCAAACGGGTGCAGCGCATTTGTGATCGCATCATCGACATACTGCCTCCCCCTTACTCTCTCTTGCAAGCTGAGTAACCCCCAGCGCGCCCGCGAAGCCGTCACTTGCAAAGTCCCCGTGTTCCGCGGCACTTGAGGAATCCACCGCCCCACCAGCCCAGGCTGCGGCGCGAACCGCGTCACCGTAGCCCGTGCCAACTGGTACCCGCCCGTCACCTCCAGCCACGCCGCCGGGTGCAGCGCCCCGTCCAGCGACACCCCCCGGCTCCGAATCTGCCCCAAATTCTCCCGCTGCAGAGTCGTCGCGGTCGGGGTCGTCCGCAGCGTTAGCGCCGTCACCGGCCGGTTCACTT
>CAXTVG010000004.1:793-25430 GCA_964247505.1 uncultured Acidobacteriaceae bacterium | reverse complement strand
GTATACAGTGGCCAATACAGAGCGAGGAGGCAACGACGCCGACACGGGCGGCGCCGCCGGAGCGTGCCGCGGAAGGCGTCGGCCTGGCTGGAGCGGGTTGGTTCATGGCGTGCCTCCTGTGCGCGGGCGGGCGCTCGGGGCAGAGCCTGGCGGCCCTGTCCCGAGTGCCGGGCTTTCGTTAGAAGTGGAAGCCAAGCTCCGCCGTCAGCGCGCGCGGCGTTACGTAGTGCGTGCCGCTGAAGGTGGAAAGGAAGTTGTACAACGCATATTTGTTGCCCATGTTCACGCCGGTCAGGCGCAGGCTCCAGCGGTACTGCTCGCCGTTGAACAGGTTGTCCTTGCCCACTGAGGCGTCGAACAGGTTGCGCGGCGCGATGCGCTGCGGGTTCTTGTCGTCGTCCTCGGTGTTGGGGGCCGGAATCTGCACGAGCTTCGAGGTGAGCTGCGAAGCCACGCAGCTGTTCAGGCCTGCGCCCGGCGTCGCGCGCACTCCATTGCAGGTCAAGCCTGCCTCCGACTGCTGATCGGCAGTCAGCCCGGTCAGATCGATCGTCTGCTGGCCGTTCGCGTCCAGCGACGTGCTGACGCAGCCTGTATTCGCACCGGGTATGTCGTTGTAGCAGGGCGTGGAAGCAGCAGTCAGCCCGCTGTCGTAGCGCCAATTGAAGCTAACCCAGGGCGCCCACTTGCCGGGGATCTGGTACTGCACGTTGGTGGTCTGGTTGTATTTTTCGTCGTGATCGATGCGGAACGGCAGCGTGCTGGCCCCGTTGCCGACCGATGCACCGGCGCCGGCCAGCTGCGGGTTAAAAAAGCGCGCCGCCACCGACGACATGACCACAAACGCGGTGAGGCCGTGGTAGTCCAGCAGATCCGCGCTCAGAACGAACCCCGGAATCTTGGAGTTGTGCCAGTCGATCGGAAACGTGATGGGCGTGTTGCCGAGCACGCTGAAGTCGAACGCGTCGTGCGTGTACTTCCAGATGTAATCGCCGTTGACGACTATATGACGTCCGATGCCCTGCTGAAAACCGGCATGAAACTCGTTGCGAGAGCCCGGTTTTTCTACCGTATTGGTCACGTTCGGATCGCAGTTCAGCAGCGGGTTTAGCACCTGGTCGCCGCAGCCAATACTGGAAAGCACCAGGTTTTCATTGAACGGGGTTTCCATGGTGCGCGCGTAGGAGACGCGCAGCACGGTATTGGACTGGTCGACGCGGTACGCAATGCCCAACCGCGGCTCGCCCTTGCGCGCTACCGTGAGGCCGTTGTACAGATCGCCGCGAATCCCCAGGTTGAACAACCAGTGCCCGGCCTTGATTTCGTCCTGGACGTAGAGCGCGAGCTCTTTCACATCGGTGTGACCGAAGAAGGCGTAGTTGCCGCCCAGCCGGGTAAGGTCATAGGGGGCCAGGACCGGATTAAAACCCGGGTTCGCCGAGGAGCCATCCGCCCCGCCGCACTGCGAAGGATCGCTGTAGCCCGCGACCGGGTTCCCGTTCACGTCCAAGCAGGGCGAGTTGAACGTGGGGTCGACAATGCCGAGATTATCGTGCTCGCGCAAAAAGGTGTGCTCGTATACAGCGCCGGCGAGCCCGGTATTTCTTCCCTTGGAGTAGGAAACTTCCGTGTGTGCGCCGGCATTGAGCAGGATGCGCGACTGCGAGATGGATTGGCGCTGCAGGTTCGGCGGCCCGAGATCGGTGAGCGGGTTGTGGCTCGGATAGTAGTTGTATTGGTCGTGGCGGATGTACGGCGAAAAGTTGAAGACCGCACTGTCGCTGATGATATGCGTATAACTCGGCGCGATGTTGAAGGTCTCGATCTTGGAGTGCTGATCGGCATTGCCCACGTTGTCAAAAACAGGGTTGGCGGTAGCGCCGCCGCTGACGACGTTTTGTACGTTCAGGTTGTCGTAGTTGTTCGGCGTCTGAAACCAGGACCGGCTGTAGTTCAGGTCCAGGTGCAGCGAGTCCTTGCTTGTCAGCGTCCAGTCGATGCGGTCGAACACATTTTGCTCGTTCCCGTAGTCGTGGAAAACGGTGAACTCCGGCGGATCGAGAAAACGCCCTGTGTTCAGGCCGTCGATCGAGAAGAAGTTGCCGCCCTTCTCGTCGCCGGTGCCGAGGTCAAAAAACCCGCTTGCAGACCCGAACGAGCCGTAGGAAGCACCGACATCGCCAGTCGGCTTCTTTAAGCCCTGCCCGGAGCGCGTCGTGACCACAATCACCAGGCTCGTCTTGTCTCCGTACTGGGCCGGCGGCGCGCCCGAGATGGCCTCGATCGACTGAATGGAGTTCGCGGGGATCTGGTTCGAAAAGACTTTGCTCTGCTGGTCGGTGATCGGCTGTCCGTCGACGTAGAACGAGTTCGACGCGTGATCGCCCAAGCCGTGGAACAGTCCGTTCGAATCCGCGGCGACCCCAGGCGTGGTCAGCGTCACGAGCGAGGAAAGTGAAGAGGACTGGCTTTCAAGCGGCACCTTGTTGAACAACCCGCGGTCCACGTCGGTGTGGAAGGTCGTTGCCGACTCCACGATGTCGTTCCCCTCGACCGTGACGTTTTCCGTCGACTGACCCGCCTTGAGCGTTTCCTTCATGGTGAGCGGCACCAGCGACCGCACGTCGGCGTCCTGCGTGACGGAGCCGAACCCGGGAGCCGTCACCACCAGGTGGTAGCTGTTAAACGGCAGATTGTAGAACTCGTAGTTGCCGCCGCTGTCGGCGGCCACCTTGGCGCTATACCCGCTCACCGGGTTGACGATCGTGACGGTTGCGCCCGGAACGACCGCGCCAGTCACATCCACAACGGCGCCGAGGATGGCGCCGGTGTTGGCCTGCGCGAAGCCCAGCGCCGGAAGGGTAAGAACGAGAGATGCGAACGCGCAGAGCCGCGCGGCCCTGGATTTTCCTGGGAACAGGGGTGACATACAGCCTCCGAAAAGATTGCAGAGTGTGGGGAAAAGCAGCGCGCCTCCCCGCAATGGGGTTCGTCGCGCGTGGTTAACTCTGAAGATCTAAGAGGAGGCTGGAGGAGGGCGTATAAAAGCTGTGACCAGCACCGCTCGCGCGCCCGGCGAGGGGTCGCCGAGAGCAAGGATTCCGAGAAACAGGAATGCGACCGCGGCGGCCAATGTCGGCTGTACATCCGGCGCCAGGTGCGCCGCAGCGCAAAGCTGGCAGTGCGCGGCGTCGGCTACGTTTGCATGGCCGTGCGCGACTTCCGCAGTCATGAACACCAGCAAAATCAGGCATAGGAGCCCGACGATGACCCTGCCGATTCTTGAAGTGGACTTCATTCTCATGCCGTTCTGCTGGGTACGAGCATAGCGCAGATTCCTTGCGTCCTGCCCCACAATTCACGGATTTGGCTTGTGGACGAGCTTTTTTGTTGAGAAAAGGTCCTTAATAACCAGCTGTGCCGTCGGTGGAGCGCACCTCGACCGTGGCTGGCAACACCAGCTGGCCCGGTTCGTGACTGTCACACATGGTCGCCGTCTACCTTCGTGACCGCCAGGTCAAAGCGGCAGCTGTTCATGTACCAGCCGCGCAGAGCTTCCCTGGGCTGCTTGCCCGATCTCATCCACCATACCCGCTTGCCGGTTTCTGTCGACGCAAGAGCGTACGCACATCTAGAAGCAGCACCAAGGCCAGGTAATGCATTCTCATTTGCGGTAATAATGGGAACAAGCGCGACATTGAGTTCGCATCGGGTTCATACTTGACAGCAAGGACCGGTATCGCGCCCGTAGTTGTCCGAGTTGTAGCCAATCCAGCGAGGATCCCCATGTCCAAACCATTACGCGCCTTCGGCATGCTGCTCGCATCCGTTGCCTTGGCGTCTTCGGGTTTTGCGCAAAACACCTCCCAGCCGACACCCTCAACCGTGGAACAGACTAACTCAGGGCAAAGCGCACCTCCCGCACCCCCGCAAGCGGTTCCAAACTCCGGGGACAAGAACGCCAAGCCGGCGCTAGCTGCCGGAACGCCAGAAAAGCCGGTGCCGCTGGAGGCGCAAGTGGAGTCGGACGGAGTGGTCAAAGGCGTCAAACCGGGCAGCATCGACGACGTGAGCGCGATCGGCACGCGCACCATCGGCGGCCGCGGCCTGGGCAACTGGTACTCGACAAACACCGAGATCGCGGAAGGCAAGCAATACGCCACCGAGATCGAGAAAAGCACGAAGTTCGTCACCGACCCGATAGTGACCGAGTATGTGAACCGGATCGCGCAGAATTTGGCTAAAAACTCCGATGCCACAATCCCTTTCACGGTCAAGGTGATCGATTCGGACGAGATTAATGCATTTGCGCTGCCGGGCGGGTTTTTCTTTGTAAACTCAGGGCTGATTTTGAACGCGGACAACGAGGCAGAGCTTGCCGGGGTGATGGCACACGAAATGTCGCACGTGATCGCGCACCACGCCATGCGCGAGCAAACCAGGATGAACTATGCGCAGATCGGGACTATCCCGCTGATCATGGTCGGGGGAGGCCTGGGCTACGGACTGTACGAGGCTTCCAGCATCGCGGTTCCGTTGACGTTCATGCAATCCTCCCGCGATTTCGAAGCGCAAGCGGACTTCCTCGGGACGCAATACCTGTACCGCGCAGGCTAAGATCCGCAAGCGCTGGTCAACTTTTTCGAAAAGATCGAGAACCTGGAAAAAAGGAAGCCGGGGCTGGTCGCCCGAGCCTTTGAATCGCACCCGCAGACTCCCGACCGCATTGCGGCGACCCAGAGGGAGATCGCGACGCTGCTGCCACCGCGCAACCAATACCTGGAAACGACCTCTGAGTTCGATGAGGTAAAGGGGCGGCTGGCCCGCATCGAAAACAAGCGCAAGCTCGACGACAAGAAGAAGGGATCGGGGCCGACACTGCGGCGCGCCTCCACACAGGACCCGAACGCGAGCGGCCCGAACGCTCAACCAGCGGATGAACGGCCGACGCTGCACAAGCGCGATGAGGGCGATTAGAGGCGTTTTTCCCGGCCAGCCGGTCTATATAGTACGTATGAGCACTAAGAAGTCCTCTCGGCCCACTTGAGCGATGGTTGCAACCCGGAGTTCGGCTTGCATACAGAGTGTATTGCCATCGGAGGAATTTTCACGTTGAAGTTGACATGCGCTCTGCTCCTTGCTTCTCTGCTCGCCGTCTCTATCCCGGGAGGCCGCGCGCAGTCTGCCGGCAGCGGCGAGGCGGTCACGCGCGCCACGCTCGGCAACGGCATGCGGGTGGTCATCGTCCGCAACGCGCTGGCCCCGGTGGCCACGGTGGAAACCAATTTCCTGGTCGGCGGCGATGAAACTCCCGCGGGCTTTCCGGGCATGGCTCACGCGCAGGAGCACATGGCCTTTCGCGGCTGCCAAGGCATGACCGCCGACCAGACGGCTGCGATCTACGCACAGCTGGGCGGGGAAAACAACGCGGACACCCAGCAGAACATTACCCAGTACTACGCAACCGTCCCGGCGGCGGACGTCGACGTAGCGCTCCAGGCGCAATCGAGCTGCCTGCGCGGCATCGAGGATACCGAGGCCGAGTGGACCCAGGAGCGCGGCGCGATCGAGCAGGAGGTAGCGCGCGATCTGTCCAACCCGACCTATAAGTTCATCAACCGTCTCAACGGGGACATGTTCGCGGGAACACCGTATGCGCACGACCCGCTGGGCACCAAGGAAAGCTTCGATGCGACCACCGGGGATGCGCTCCGGGCTTTTTACCAGAAGTGGTACACGCCTTCAAATGCCATTTTGGTCGTGGTCGGCGACGTAGACCCCGCGGCGACGCTCGCGAAGGTCAAGCAGCTGTTCGGCGACATCCCGAGCCACCCGCTGCCCGCGCGGGCCGCGGTCGCGCTGCAGCCGGTCAAGCCGGAAAGCTTCACACTCGACAGCAATCTGCCGTACCTGCTCGGCTTTGTTGCTTACCGCATGCCCGGCACCGACTCGCCCGACTACGCCGCGGCCCAGATTCTGGTGGACGTGCTCGGGAGCGAGCGCGGCGACCTGTACGGGATGGTCCCGGCGGGCCAGGCGCTGGCCGCGCAGTTCGGCATCGCGGAAAGCTACCCCAAGGCCAGCGTGGGCTACGGGCTGGTCGTGTTGCCTTCGGGCACGGACGCCACCGGCGCGATTGCGGAGATGCGCGGCATCATCGCGGGCTATGCGGAAAAAGGCGTGCCCGAGGACCTGGTCGCGGCCGCGAAACGCAGCGAGGTCGCGCAGGCCGAGTTCCAGCGCAACTCCATCCCCGGCCTCGCGAACGTATGGTCGAACGCGCTCGCCGCCGAGGGCCGCACCTCGCCCGAGCATGATGTGGACGCCATCCGCAAGGTTACGCTTGCCGACGTGAACCGGGTTGCCAAGGAATACGTGCTGCACGCCAACACCATCACTGCGACGCTGAAGCCCGTGCCCAGCGGCCAGCCTGTCGCCGCCAAGGGCTTCGGCGGCGGCGAGCAGGTCACCGCCGCGCCGACCAAGCCGGTCCAGCTGCCCAGCTGGGCCGCCGCCGCGCTCGATCGGCTCAAGGTCCCGGCCAACTACACCCAGGCCTCCGACACCACGCTCGCCAACGGCAACCGCCTGATCGTCCGCACCGACCCCACCAGCCCCACGGTCTCCGTGCTCGGCTCGGTGAAGCACAACTCCGACCTACAGACCGCTCCCGGCCAGGAGGGCATTGGCAGCGTGCTCGGCGAGCTGTACTCCTATGGCACCGAGTCGCTGGACCGGCTCGCGTTTCAAAAAGCGCTCGACGACATCGCCGCTAACGAAAGCGCCGGCTACAGCTTTTCACTCAGCGTGCTCAAGGAAAACTTCTCCCGCGGCGTGCAATTGCTGGCCGACAACGAACTGCACCCCGCGCTGCCGGCGCAGGCCTTCGCGGTGGTGAAGCAGCAGACCACGCAGCTGGTCGCCGGCCGTTTAAAAAGCCCCGGCTACCGGTTTACCCGCGCGCTCGACCTGGGCCTGCTGCCCGCGGGCGACCCAGTGCTGCGCCAGACCACGCCCGCGACCGTGGCCAATGTCACGCTCGACGCGGTAAAGCAGTATCACGCGGCCACAGTTCGGCCTGACCTGACCACCATCGTCGTGATTGGCGATATATCGGCGGCAGACGCGAAAACTGTGATCGAAAAGTGGTTCGGCGACTGGAAAGCCACCGGCCCCAAGCCCGAAACCACCCTGCCCGCGGTCGCGCTCAACAAGCCCTCGGCCGCGAACGTAGCCGACCCGCAGCAGGTGCAGGACACAGTGGTGCTCGCCGAGCAGCTCAAACTCAACCGCTTTGACCCGGACTACTATCCGCTGCAACTGGGCACGCACGTACTCGGCGGCGGCTTCTACGCCACGCGCCTGTACCACGACCTGCGCCAGGTCGCCGGCTACGTGTACACGGTCGATGTCAGCCTGAATACCTCGAAAACCCGCGCGAGCTATTCGGTCGACTACGGCTGCGACCCGGCCAACGTTTCAAAGGCCCGCGCGCTGATCGAGCGCGACCTGAACCAGATGCGCACCGAAGACGTTTCCCCCGCCGAGCTGCACCAGGCCAAGGCCCTTCTGCTGCGCCAGATTCCGCTGAGCGAGTCGAGCGAAGACGCGCTGGCCGAGGGCATGCTGGCCCGCGCCGAAATCGGCCTGCCGCTCGACGAGCCGGTACGGGCCGCGAACAAGTACGCCGCGCTCAACGCCGAGGACGTAAAGGCGGCCTTTAACCGCGCCATCCGCACCGGCGCCCTGGTCCAGGTAGTGCGCGGACCCGCGCCGAAATAGGCGCGCAATCACCGCTTCGGCGCCACCTTGATCTGGAACACCGTCGGCCACTCCTTGCCGGTTACGAACAGCCGATCGTGTTGTGCGTCATAGGCAATGCCGTTCAGGACCGCCTCGCTGTCGCGCTTTTCGCTGGCGGGCAAAATGCCTGTGAGGTCAATCCACCCGATCACATGGCCGTTCCGGGGCGAAATGCGCGCGATCCGGTCCGAGTGCCATATATTCGCGTAGATTTCGCCCTTAACGTATTCAAGCTCGTTGAGCTGCTCGACGCGCTGCGCTCCATCTCTGACAACGGTCGACCGAGTCACGGTAAACGTCGCGGGATCGCGGAACCGAAGCGTCGAGCTGCCGTCGCTGGTGATGATCTCTTTCGCTGTCCGCGTCATGCCCCAGCCCTCGACCGCGTACGTGAACTGCTTTATCGGCCGGAAGCTGAAGCGGTCGTAGACAAAGCAGATATGCGATTTCCAAGTCCACTCGTAGAGGTTCGGCCCCCAGTCGACAATGCCCTCGCCGAAATACTGTGGCGGCAGCGCAAGCCGCTGCAAGGGCTTACCCGTAGTAGGGTCATCGGCAAGAACTTCGGAGTGACCATTGAGCCCGGTTCCCTCGTAAAAGAGCCCGTCCTTATAGAAAAGCCTTCCGTATAGCTTGTGACTGCGTGGGGAAATGTCGCAATGATTTGATACCCGGCTACCGGGGCCTTCGCCAACGCTGCGCCGGGCAGCATCGCGGCGACGAAAGCGAGCAACCGGAAGGACTTCAGCACCTTTCCACTCTACCGGCAATCGAAAAGAATCATAAAGCCGAAATCCATGTGATCCTGCTGATGACAGTGGCAAAGGGTCAGGCCCGGATGCTCCGCCGTGAAGTCCATCTCGCCCGTAGTGCCCGCTTTTACGGTGACGACGTCTTTCATTAATCCAGACATCGGCTTGCCTTCCAGGCTCGTGACCTCGAACGTATTGCGATGCAGGTGCATGGGATGGTCGTCCATGCTCTTATTCTTCATCACCAGACGGTAGCGCCTGCCCAGCTTCAACGGAATCGTATCGGTCTTGGGGTACGACTTTCCGTTGATGGTCCACGCATCAAAGTCGCCGTGGCCTTTGAACTTAGCCTGGAGCAGCAGGGGGATGCGCTCGTCAGGCTCGCGCGGCGGTGCCGCAGGCGTGGCGAAAACGTGGTAATTCCAGACGCTTTCCGGTGGATCCTCCCACTGCGGTACGCCAGTCTGATTTGCATATTCGACCACGACGCCCATGCCCACTGAGCGAATCGCCTCCCGGGTCTCGCCCAAAATCCACACGCCGGGACGGTTCATCTCGATCAGCAGGTCCACCCGCTCGGCAGGCGCTAAACGCACGGCGCGCAGCTTTGCCGGGCGGGGCACAGGGTTGCCATCCATGCCCACCACCTGCATCTCGTGGCCGGACAGTGCTATCCAGTGAGTTACGGTAGCGCTTGCGTTGAGCAGGTGCACGAGGACGCGCTGGCCTTCCCGCACCCGAATCGGATCGCCGTGGCCGAGCATCCGGTCACCAATAGTCGCGTAGTCGTAGAGCACATCCATAGCCGAGTCTCCGCCGCCGCCCATGTACCCGTTCCAGTCGTGCAGCGCGAGGAAAAGCTCCTGGTCAAAAGCGCCGGGCTCGCTCTTTGGTTCGACATAAAAACAGCCGAACTGGCCGCCATACTGCCCGCGTTTGAGGTTGTGCCCGGCGAAGGTGTGGGTGTGGTACCAACGAAACCCTGCGGGCTCCGGCGTAAACGCGTACTCGAAGCTCGCGCCCGGCGCGATCATCGGCGAGCCCTCCTCCATGGCGCCGTCCATCGCAGGCGGATTAAACAAGCCATGCCAGTGCACGATCTCCGGAACATCGGTCCGATTGGTCACGGCGATGCGAATCGGCTTGCCCTCCGGCCAGCGAATGAGCGGGCCCGGTACCTGCCCGCCATAGCCGAAGGTGTGGATAACTTTGCCGGGCGCGATCTCGAGGTCGAGTGGCGCGATTTCGAGCTGGAAATCCGCCGCCGGCTGCGCCCCTAGCAATGACGCCGCGCGCAGGCCGCCATCGGCTAGCCGAAAGGCCGCTGCCCCGAAAAGAAATTTGCGACGATTCAAGGTACCTCTCATTGCATGCTGTCCGAACTGCCGGCCCGGCGGTGCATGGACCAGTTGAAATGCCGCCCCAGAATGCCTTTCACGATGAGGTGGTCGGTGGCGGACGTAGGACCCACGCCGACCCCGAAGTTGATCTCCCATTGCGGAGAAACGTTCAAGTCCGTCACGGCAAAGATTTGCTGCTGCTGGTTGTGAATTGTGTCTGGATTGAAAAACGTCCCGTAGTCGGCGTAAAACTCGAAGCCCGCGGAAATCGCCCTGGTAAAGTCGTAGCCGACCTTGCCGGCGGGCGCAAACGTGACTCCCTGGTTGACGCTCTGCCCATGGAACGACCGGTCCAGCGCCAGGTTGGTCGAAAGATACCACCGGCCAATCTGCTTGTCGATAATTGGCCGGAGCTCCAGGGTCCAGGTGTCGGTTGAAAAGGTGCGCCGCTGGTAGCCGAACTCCATTGAAAGACTCGCACCAACCGGCCAATGCCAATTGTCGGGCACACGCACCCGAGGACGAATATGATCGCCCACCCACTGCCAGCCTTGGGCGTCGTTCGCCGCCGTAAAGATGTAAAAGCCGACCTCAGACCAGTCGTTGATTCCCGTCGTGATCTCGACGGTTTCGTGCTCCACGTGATTGGTCGCGTACACGCGATCGGCGGCGAAGGGATAGCCGGGGAGCGGTCTCGATCCGTCAACGGTGAAATTGCTGTGCAGCTCGACCATCGTTGACTTGGGCGCGATCGTATCGGCGCCGTAGACCTGGATCTCGTAGTTGTTCTGCCCGCGGGCAGCAGGCCCGAGTGCCATTATGCCCATAAGGAACGACACTACAGAGCCAACCGCTCGGGATATGTTCGACATAGTGTAGGATTTTCGACCCGCTGGAGTCGCTGCGATTCAGTTCTCATTCAAATTATGCAGGAAACGTATCGCAAGCACTGCTCGCATCAAGGCACGACAGGAAGGCTGATAAAGCTCGATTCCCCCCGAGCGTGCCACACGCGCTGAGTTGCTTTCCGGTAGTCACCGGGTTTCGCGTCAAAGATGTTGGCCACGAACGTCTGCGGGTTGCGGTCGTACAAGGGAAAGAGGCTCGACTGCACCTGCACCATAATGCGATGGCCGGGTAGGTAAACATGATTCACAGTCGGCAGTCCGAATCGGTAGAGGAGCGGCTTGTCTGGGATGATCGCTTCAGGATGCTCGAAGCTGGTGCGGTAACGGCCGCGAAAGATGTCAAGCGCAATCGGCAGTTCGTACCCGCCCATCTCAGGCTGATACGGCACTGTGTCAGGACAGACGTCGATGAGTTTGACGACCCAGTCACTGTCGCTGCCGGTAGTCGATGCGTAGAGGTTCACCTCCGGCGCTCCGCTGAGCCGTAGCGGCCTGGTCAGCGGCTCGCTCGTGTACGTCAGCGCATCAGGACGTCCATCGACAAAGCGCTGATCTTTGACCAGCCATGTCCGCCACGCATCCTCATCTCCGGCGAATACCGGCCTGGACCGGTAGGGCACGGGCTTTGCTGGATCGGAAGTGTATTCGTCGTATTTGGCGGCCGCATCTTCCGGCACACTGAACGAGAGCCCGCCGTTTGCCGCCAGATATAGCGACTGGGGTTTGCTGGGGCAATCCGTATCGCAGCTCAGTGGCCACGTCTTGAAGCGATCCCAGTGGTTCTCGCCGGTGTTGTAGATCAGCACCGGCGGCGTGTCGGCTTTGGGGGTACCGTCGAGCAGATACTGGTTGAAAAACGGCAGCAACACATCGCGCCGGAACTGCAGCGTGGTATCCCCATCCCAGAGCAACGGCCCAAGCGAAAATCCCGACGAGTTTACTTGGCTGTGCCGCCAGGGTCCCATCACCAGGTAATTTTTGTCGTTCCCGGTGTCTTTCGGCTCCACCGCTTCGTAGCTGTGGATCGCTCCCCACATATCCTCCTGGTCCCACAATCCCTGCAGCCACATCACAGGCACAGTGAGCGGCTGTTGGGTCATAACCTTGTCGAGCGCCTGCCCTTGCCAGAAGCTGTCATAAGCCGGGTGCTCTTCTACTTTGCGCCAGAACGGAAGCTGATCGAGGCCGCCGAATCGGGCAAAATCGCCAGCCGAGCCCTTGGTCAGAAAGTTCGTGTAATCGTCGAAGCCTTCGCGCGGGATGCCGGCACCTTGTCCGCGTATCGAAGTCTGCTCGGTGAAGTAGTCGAGGTTGACCTGTCGGAACGCGCCATAATGGAACCAGTCATCGCCCATCCAGCCATCGACCATGGGGCTTTCGGGCGCAGTAACCTTCAGTGCGGGGTGCGGATGGATAAGCGCCATGACCACCGTAAAGCCTTCGTAGGACGAGCCGATCATGCCCACCTTGCCATTCGATTCGGGCACGTTCTTCACCAGCCAATCGATTGTGTCGTACCCGTCGGTCGAATCGTTTAAGCCGCTGGTATTGAGAGGCCCGAGCGGAGGCGGGGTCATGATGTACTTGCCTTCCGAGCCATACTTGCCGCGCACGTCCTGGTACACCCGGATATATCCGGCTTTGACGAAAACATCGTCGCTCTGCGGCAGGGCGTCCAACATATGCGGCGAGTCGGTACGCGCAGCACGGCTTGCGGCGCTGTACGGCGTGCGCGTTAGCACGATCGGAGCGCCCTTCGCCCGCTTGGGGATGACGATCACGGTGTACAGCTTTACCCCGTCCCGCATCGGCACCATCTCGACTCGCTTGATGTAGTCGTAATCGGTTCGCGGGGCGACGAACTTCGCCGGAACGTCAGGCGTCTCTGGCTCCGTTTGCGCCTCAAAAGAAAGCGGCGTGAAAGTCAGAACAAGCAGCGCAGCGAGTGAGCGCAAAAGACAATTCATTGGGTTCCTTGAGTGGCGGCGATGACGCGCCGCATCCCGCTTTCACCATTAGCAGTGACAAAGCTCATGCACATAGTATAGCGTTATCATTTGAGCCCGGACCGAAACCGTTTCAATGCTAATGGCGGTTCAGGCGTGGGTGTGCAGCGTGCTTCGAGCTGAAATCCGTTCGAGGTGTAAGTTGCGCATTGAGCGTCTCGCAAGGCGGGTGGACGGGGCGAAGTAGAGAGAAAAGCCGAAAAGTGCTCGTCAGGTGAGAGGAGGTGTTCTCGAAGGAGCAGTCGTAGTCCGTCCAGCTCCGGGTCGGCGTAGTCGATCATGGGGTTTGGCGCGCTTTGGTTGACTCGCCAATAAACCGGGATCTTGTCCTCGCGAGAGTGGCTTCCGCAAGGTCAGCATCTCCTGAAAAGCACTACCAGCTCAACTTCAACGCGATATGCCGGATCCAAGCCACGAAAATATTCTCGGCAAGCATCTCGGTTTTCTGTTTCATCGCTGAGATCATATGCCGGATGACGTCACAATTCGCGATTTGAAATGCACCATTACTGTAGGGCAGGAGGCGAGTTATTCGCGAGCGGCGACGCGCCTGCACATGACACAACCAGCGCTGGGTCGCAGGATTCATCATGTCGAGAACGAAGTCGGGGTCAGACTTTTTTACCCTTGGTATGGAGGCGTCCATTTGACTGAATCGGGAAAGGTGTTCATCGAAGAGATTCTCAGGGCAGCCGATTATTGGGAGCGCGCTGCATAGCGGGCGCGTAATGTTGCCCAAAGTCAGACGGCTTTCCAGATGGCTTACTCTTCGTTTCTCAATCCCGAACTGATGACGATAGTGTCCGATCTGCATTTCGAGCGGCCGGACGACCCGATCATGAAGCGGACAAATCTGAACACGCTGGGGATGATTCGGGGTGTCCTCGAAGGGCTATATCAGGCAGGCGTCGGCTATTTGCCGAACAGCTATTCTGAACTGGAAGTAAGAGAGTTGCTCGACGAAGACTTGATGCTCTGCATACCTGCGCAGCATTGGCTCTTTCACTTCTCCTCCATAACATCTTTGAGAATCAGAATGCGGTCCGTATCGGGAATGAACCCGGCTACGACATTTGCCAGTGTAGTTTTCCCGGCGCCCGTTCCGCCGGAGATCAGCAGGTTGCGGCCGTGGCGGACCGCGTCTGCAAGCTGCCGCGCTTGTTCGGCAGTAAGCATTCTGCGCTCGATCAGGTCGTCGACCGTGAAGTCGCGCGAGGTGAATTTGCGGATCGTCATCATGGGCCCGGGATGAACTACAAGCGGGATGAGCGCAGCCATGCGGCTGCCATCCGGCAAGCGCAGGCTCATGATCGGGGAGTCGGCGTCGAGCTTCTTCTCGAAGCGGTTGGCGATTACCTCAAGTCCGGCCAGGAGGGCGCCTTCCTCGAAGCGGACATCTGACTGGAATTGAATTTGGCCGGCCCCTCTATCCAGACGGAGCCGTCCGGGTTGACCATGATCTCCGAACCTCTTTGGCTTCGAGCAGCCGCTTGATAGGGCGTAGAAACGGGATGATCACTTCAAAGCTCATGCTTTTATCCTCGCTGGATCGAGTGCGATTTGTTCCTGCTCGAACCACGTCATCGTGATGGGCATGAAATCGGGTTTTAGATAGCACTAGGTCGCGGGTACTGGGCTAATGCCATCGAAGGCAACGGTAACGGCCTGCGCGTTCTTTAGATCGAAGAAGATCTTCTCTTCGAATAAAGGTTCTTTCCGTTTCTGGTACTGCTTGGAGGCGGAGACGGAGCTTTTGCTCGATGAGGTGCGGCCACTGAGCCAGCCGAAGTTCGCGTTACTGCTCGATTCTGAGACGGTGTAGCTGATGGCGGTTCGATCGGCTTTGCCGCAAAGCTCGGATGCATAGCGGGCAGTTTCGGGATCGGAGGTCGAGAGAAACACTTTCGTGCGGAACGCCTGCAGCAAAGTCTTTACGCCCTCATTGGGCAGTGCGTCTTTCAGGCTGGCGACACTTTGTTTCGCCACGATGGGAATACATTTCGGCTGGCGCGAGATAAAGAGGAAGCGTTCGTCTCCGGTCGGGTTATCGCCGCCGATCTCGCCCCGAAAGGGGCCGCAGCCGAAGGGAGATTTTTGTTTGGAAACCCAGACCCGGAGGGCGCACGAAGTGCGAAGCAGAACGACGAGTGCCGCAGAATCGGGGTCCCCGGCACGCGGTCTTTGCGTGCTGGGGTGATGGGGCGCGGGATAAGCACCGAAGCGAGTGACCGAGAGTAAGCAGGCCAAATACGGGAGAGATGGTGCTTTACGAAAACACCTGTTTTGAAGGGCTATCTCGCGTTCAGGACGCGTTCCAGCCAGGCAGCAGAAGGCCTCCTTATACCTGCTCGCAACCAAATCCGGCTGCAAGGGCACTATGTGGGAGAACCACTTTTTCCAATGCACCGCATGTTTGCCTTCCGCGTGCAGAGCGAAGAACCTGTGCGTGGGCAACAGAGTGGAAGGCGAGCTGCACAGCGCTTGCTGCATGTCGGCAAGGAGAGGGAGAAGACCAGCTTCTCTGCTCGGTTTGGAGATACGCGCCAGTATCATCCGCTTTCGCAGCCGCCCGCTCATGCAAGCCTCCTCGTGCCTGGATCGTCTCCGAGGATCGCCTCGACCAAGGCGATGCGCTCTCTAACCCAGCGCATGACCGGAACGGCCATCGAGCTGCCGAGCGCCCGGTAGCGCGGTCCATCGGCAGCCAGCTTTCCGCGGTACTCAACGAGCGTGTAGTCATCGGAGAATCCTTGCAATCGCTCACACTCGCGTGGGGTGAGCCTTCGCACTGCCAAGCCGTGCTGCGCAATTGTGGTCGAGCTGTTCTTGATGCTGCCCGGCGCCCTTGTCCGGACAGCGCCCGCGATGCTCGCCGGAGTTGCCGTGCCAGCCGTGCCGTCGCTTCTGTGCAACGTAAAGGCCACTGTGGGCGCGTTACGCCCAGTCGCATTCGGGTTTGTCCCGAGCGCGTGCATCACCTCGCCGGTCAGAACATCCCCGGACTGGTTTTGTGAAAAGGCGACCGCCAAGTGGCCCCGCCATTCGCGTGAGCGCCATGGTGCCCCATACTGCGCAGGGTTGGCGCGAGATTGCCGGCATCGGCACCGTGATCTTTCGCGGAGAAAGCGACGGGAACAATGGGAACACCGCGACCCGTGCCGTCCTCGCTTGCATCGAAGCCCTCGGAGGAAAGTGTGTGCGCGATCAGGGTCTCGGTCTCGAAATCCTGTCTGCCCACGGCCCCCGCATTCAGGCAGCGGGAGGTCGCGCAAGCCGGCGCGAGAACGCCAGCCCCTAGCTGGTTGCGGACGAAGCCGTTCTTTGCCCCGGCGTCGAGGGGGGGCGCGGTATCTGTGAAGCGACCGCCAGAAGGGCCGACCGCAACGCCGGAGGCAGCTCCTTGCCGCGCTTCTGGGCGCGGCGGAGGATACCCCGACAGGCTGTGGCGCTCAAGTAGTACTGGGGCTGCAGCTCGCCAGTCTCCAATATGTCCGACAACGAAGACGCGGCGCCGTCGCCGGGGGTACTCCGAAATGCTGAGCGTCCAGAACCCGGTAGGCGAGCCCATACCCGAGCTGGCCCAGCATCCCGAGGAAGGCGCCAAACGTCCGTCCCTGGTCGATCGACAGCACGCCGGGGACGTTCTCCCACACCAGCCATAAGGGGCGGAGTCGGCCAGCAAGTCGAGCAAACTCGATGGTGAGGTTGCCACGAGGATCATCCAGTCCCGCTCGTTTACCGGCGACGGAGAAAGACTGGCAAGGTCTTCCTCCGGCCAGAAGGTCGATTGCTCCAGCATCGTCTGCTCCTATGCGCGTGAAGTCGCCGGCGTTGATGACATCGCCATCGGCAAGCAGCGCATGTACCTGAGCACGCCGCGAAGCTACGTCGAAGCAATGGGGGGAAAGCCTTGTTATTCAGGCAGTCTTCCCAGAGGGGGCGGTGCGCGTCGAGATCCTGAGCGGCAAGTAAGAGCAAGCCCCTCAAACCAAAGTTGCTCATGCCGCGCTCCCCGGCTTCGGTCCGCGTCTGCGGCGGAGCGTATCGAGCGCGGCGAGAATATGCGCCATCTTCATGCACATGGACGGGAAGGAAGGAGAGGACCGCTTTGCGATCCTCTCTTTCTCTCTCTCCAGGCGCTGACTCGCCGCTTCGTGATACTCGGCATCGAGTTCCATGCCGAGATACCTGCGACCCGTCAGCGCCGCCGCCGCACAGGTCGAACCGCTTCCGGTAAACGGATCGAGTATCAGTTCACCCGGAAGAGAGAAGCTGCGAATCAGCGGTGTCAGCGCCGCTACCGGCTTTTGCGTGGGATGGAGTTTGTTGCCGCTGTACGGCATGTCCAGCACATCTGCCACCGGCTGCGCTGGAAGTGGTGGCCTGCCCTTTGCCAGCAGGTATGCCTGCTCATGCTGATAGCGAAGAAACCTGCTCTTCGAGGTATAGCTCTTGCGAAACACCAAGTGCCCGACAGGCATAAAACCCGCGCTGCGCCATGCTTCGAAGAACGCATCGACCTTCGTCCACCCGTAAAACATAATGGCGACCCGGTCCTGCTTGAGCACCCGATACGCTTGCGCCATCGCTGGCTTGAGCCAGTCGGCGTCCGCATCGTTCTGAATGGAGCGACCTGCGCGATCGCGGTAGTTCACCAGGTACGGCGGATCGGTGAGGATGAAATCGACGCTGCTCGCGGGCATCTGGTGCATGATCTCGACGCAATCTCCATGCGCGATGGTGTCGACGAGTTGGCTGGGTTGGATGGATTGAAATACCTGCATAACCTGGCCTCCTTTGTGGCCCCGGAGTGTTCTGTCGGAGCACACCCCGAAGGGCGCGAGAGTGGACCGCTCCCAAGGGGCGAAGGCGTGCTTTCTGTGAAGGCTCCGAAGAAAAATCTCGCCCGTCAGGGCCGCAGCCGTAGGGAGATTTTGTTTGAAACCCAGACCTGAAGGGCGACGCAAACCGGGTCCCCGGCAGGCGGCGTTTCTGCGTTGTGCCCCGGTCACAATCAAACGTCTCGCCCGCGAGGGCAAGATCCCCGCCCACTCCATCCAGAATGGCATCCGTAAACGCTGGCGATTCCTCATCTCGGAACTGGCGACCTCGATGCAGGAAGAGGTATCTTCGGACAGGTCATCTACGCCGCTTTCCCACAGAAAGGAAGGGTAAAGCGGCATGAATAAACAACGGCAAAACCTATCAACAAGGCTGCATCCAGAGAAAGAATCGGGAGCGCGGTCCGGATGTATGGATATTGCGGTATCGGGAAAATGACATGTTGAAAGCTCACACCACTGGCACAGTCTTGCAGTTCAGGACCAAGGCTGAAGCTCAGCATTCTCTGAGCACCGTGCGAGCCGATATCAACAACAATGTCGAGGTGGTGACGTTCGGCCAGTTGTGCGACCGTTACCTGAAGGAGGGCGTACCCGAAAGGCACACGACGGCATCGGCGTTGCGCTCGATGGTCAAGTATAGGATCAGGCCGCATTGGTACACAGAACGTGTCTCCGATATGGCCAAGAATCCGATGGCGGTCGAGCAGTGGATCAAGGGCCTGATGACAACTCCGCGGAGGAAGGACGAGAAGCCACGGCCTCTCGCGCCAAATCCAAAGGGCACACCAAGGCCGTCTTCCATCGCCTGTTCGAGTGCGCGATGCGCTGGCGGTATCTGGAAGTCCAGCGCAATCCGATGTTCCTGATCGAGCTGCACGGATCGTCAAAGAGGACGCGCAAGATCGTCCTCGTCACTACCGAGCAATACCAGAAGCTGCTGCCTCTGCTGCCACAGCACTGCCGGGTCATGGTCACTCTGGCGATGTGCCTGGGGTTGCGCGTCAGCGAGATTCTGGGATTGCGATGGGAAGACGTGGACCTGGAAGGGGCCACACTTCAGGTGCGGTGCTCAGTCGTCAATGGTCATGTCGAGGATACGAAGACATTAGCCAGCGAGGATGAGCTTCCGCTCCATCCTGATTTGGTTAATGTCCTTCGCCAGTGGCGGGAGGCCGAGCTGCCGGTCAACCGCTGGCTGTTCGGCAACATCGACACCGACAAGCCGTATCACGCGGACACGATGCGTCAGCGTCATGATTGGCCTGCCGAAGTTGGGTTGGCATGCTTTCCGGCATACCTACCGGGCACGCCTGTCGGAACTTGACCTGCCGCTCGAAGTGCAGCAGAAGCTGATGCGCCATGCGTCCATCGACATGACCACGAAGTACGGTCGGAATTCGATGCTCAGCTTAACGCGTCCGGCCAACGCTCAGATCGTGGAACTGGTGATGAAGAAAGAGGCAGAAAAAGCTAAAAGGGAGCAGGTCTAGCCACCTGTTCCCTTATTGTTCCCTCGCCGATTTCGGCGGGTCTTGTAAGTGCTTGATTCTTTGGTTGCGGGGGCTGGATTTGAACCAGCGACCTTTGGGTTATGAGCCCAACGAGCTACCGGACTGCTCCACCCCGCTTTTTGATATTAACAACGACGGCGTACATGGTCAAACGGAGCGGCTACGGTCTTGCGCGCACCGGCAGCACGAGGTGCGAAGGGTTGCTCCGCCGCCTGGTAAATGCTCTGGCGCGCCGCGCGGTAGTCCCCCGGCTGCGCGCGCATAATATTGGGCACAAATGTTTGCGGGTTGCGGTCGTACAGCGGAAACCAGCTGCTTTGGACCTCCACCAGCACGCGATGGCCGGGCAGGAAAGCATGGTCCACACCGTGCAAGCTCCACGTGTACTCAAGCGGAGTGTTGGCCGGGATCGCTTCCGGATGTTCAAAGCTCTTGCGGTAGCGCCCGCGAAAGATTTCTTCGGCCACCATGAGCTGGTAGCCAGCCATCTTGCCCAGCTTGGGGTCGTTGGGGTACTCGTCGATCAGCTTCACCACCCAGTCAGCATCCGTGCCGGTGGTGGCGGCCCACAAGTCGGCTTCCACGTCGCCCGTCACGGTCAGGGTCTTTTCCAGCGGCGGCATGCGCCAGGTGAGTTGGTCGGCCCGGCCGGTCCAGGGCCGCTGATCTTCGGCAAGCCACGTGCGCCAGTGCGAGCCTTTGGGGTCATACGTGGCCTCGACCGGCCGCGCGCGGTACGGGATAGGGTGGGCCGGGTCGGCGGTGTACTCGCTCTTGCCCTCGGCTTCCGCCGGCTTGCTGAAGGAAAGCGTCTGCCCCGCGCTGAGATAAAGCGGGCGCTGCGTAATGCCGTCCGTGGGCGGCCATGCTTTGTAGTGCATCCAGCGGTCGGTCCCGGTCTGGAATGAAGTCGTATTGGCCAGCTGCATCAGCTCGTCTTTCAGGTAATGCGCGAAAAAAGGCGCTTCCACATCGCGCTCAAATTCCGTGCCGGTAGGCTCGCCCCAATCGAGCGCGCCGAGCGAGGCCGCGGGGCCGCGCCACTCGCCGTGGTTCCACGGGCCCAGCGCCAGATAAACTTCGCCCTGCGCGTCCCCGGCGTGAAGCTTCGCGTACTCCTCCTGCGGCCCCCACATGTCTTCCTGGTCCCAATAGCCGCCGACCTCAAGCGTGGGAACCTGGGGCGTGTGCAGGTGCGGCTCAACCGCGCGGGCTTGCCAATACGCGTCATAGGCCGGGTGCGCGAGGAACGCTTGCCAGGTGGGCAGCGCAGGCCCGTTCGCGATTGCGCCCGCGAACGAACCCGCTTTCAGGAAGTAGTCGTACGCGTCCTCTCCCGCCGGCATCGCGCCGAACTCGTTTTCCTTGCCGCTCTCCATCCCCAGCCCGTAGTCGTATCCGTAGGTCTCGCGGAACGCGCCGTTATGGAAGAAATCGTCGCCCATCCAAACATCCGTCATCGGCGCTTGCGGCGAGATGGCCTTCACGGCTGGGTTGGGGTCGATCCCTGCTTCCATGGTGAGGAATCCCGGATACGAGACACCAAATACCCCGGCACGGCCGTTGTTGCCGGGCACGTGCGTCAGCAGCCAGGCGACGGTGTCGTAGGCGTCCGTGCTCTCGTCCACCTCGCGCGGGAAGAGTTTCGGATCGTGGTGAGCGGCCAGGGGGCGCATCATCACAAACGTGCCTTGGGAGCCGTAGCGGCCGCGAATATCTTCCTCGACAAAGACATAGCCGGATTTCGCAAGCTCGGGAACGCTTTTGGGGTAGGCCGCGGCGGTGGCTTCCGCGACGCCGTAGGGGGTGCGGGTCAGCAGAAACGGCAGCGCTCCGGCAGCCTGCGCGGGCCGCAGAATCGCCGCGTGGAGCTCGACGCCGTCGCGCATCGGGATCATGACATCCTGGCGGGTATACGCGGGAACAGCCGGGGTCTGTCCCAGAGCGGCGGCGGCTGAGCCAGCGAAAAGGAGGAGAGCGGAAGCGCCTCGAACCATGGAGCTACTCTAGCGCACACAAGGCGCTGCTTTTAGAACGGCCTCACTATGGAACCCAATTCGCTCTCCAGCACTCAACACGGGGTGCCCCACGTCTCGCTTCCGGGGTCCCCTGCGAGCGGTCTTTGCTCGCTGGGGTGGCTAAGACGTGGGTTCTTCTTCGCGAAGGCGAAGAACCGCGTTTAGGACTGCCTATCGGCTAGGGAACCGGCCTAAAGAAGGTCTGAGTAAGTACGGGAACCGGATTTCATCCTGAGGCGCAGAGCGACGAAGGACCCGCTCCTGCTGCACTTCGGAGGAAAGCAGGTCGTTTGATCCGCTCAGGATGACACGTATTCAGACTTTCCCTAATTGATCCGCTCATGCTGGTACCCAGCCTGGGCCAGCGCCGCACTGAGCTCGGCAATATGCGCCGGCCCGCGGGTCTCGAGCGTCACGTCGATCACGGTATTGCCGAGGTTCACGCCATAATAAGCCCGGTCATACGAGGTTTCCACAATGTTCGCGCGGGCATCCGCCAGGATGCGGGTCATCCCGTGCAGCGCGCCGGGCCGGTCGGTCAGGTGGATGCGCAGACGCGTCCGGCGGCCGTCCTTCACCAGGCCGCGCTCGATCATCATCGCCAGCAGGCTCACGTCGATGTTGCCCCCACACACCAGCACCGCCGTGCGCTGCGGCTTTGCCGCCGTGGTGAGCGAGGTTTTGCGCTGCAGCAGAGCGGCCAAGGCCACCGCGCCCGCGCCCTCGGCCAGGGTTTTTTCGCTTTCCAGCAGAACCAGAATGGCCTGCGCGATCTCTTCCTCATCGACAGTCACAATCTCGTCGACATACTGCTCCACCAGCGGAAAGGTAAGCGTGCCGGCGCGGCGCACAGCGATGCCGTCCGCGATGGTGGCCTGGGGCTGCAGCGTGACCGGGCCGCCCAGCTCGCGCGCCCGCAACATCGAGGGCAGCCGCTCCGTTTGCACGCCGATCACCCGAGTCTGCGGCCGCAGCTGCTTCACCGCGCAGGCAATCCCGCTGATAAGCCCGCCACCGCCGATCGGGACGATCACCGCGTCGAGCTCGGGAATCTGCTCCAGCAGCTCAAGCCCAATCGAGCCCTGCCCCGCGATCACAGCCGGGTCATCGAACGGGTGCAGAAACGTGAGCTTCCCTTCCCGGCTCAGCCGCAGCGCTTCCGCGTAGGCTTCGTCATAGTTAGCACCATGAAGCACGACTTCCGCCCCAAACCCGGCAGTCGCCGAAACTTTCACGAGCGGCGTCATCTCCGGCATCACAATGCGCGCTTCAATGCCGTGCGCGGCCGCGTGGTAGGCCACGGCCTGCGCATGATTTCCAGCGCTGGCTGCAATCACGCCCCGCTTTCGCTCCGCCGAGCTCAGCGTGAGAATGCGGTTCAGCGCGCCCCGCTCCTTAAAGGCCCCGGTGCGCTGCAGATTGTCGAGCTTCAGGAAGACAGTTTGCCCGGTCATCGCGGACAGGGCCGCCGAGTGCGGCGCGGGCGTGCAGTAAATGCTGGCACGGATGCGCTCGTACGCCGCCCGGATGTCGGCGAGCGTGACGGAGAGCGTTGTGGGAAGAGCGGCGGCTTGAAGCATAGGGTGAGTATCGCCCAGCCGCCGCCCTTTTAGGCCAGCTGATCCCACAAACCTTAAACAGCCTGAACGGTCGCGTGCGCCTCGCTGGGCGCAATGCGGTACCCGCGCCACCCGTAGTAGATGATAAACAGATAGCAGAGAAACGGCAGAAATAGCGAGTGATGGATCCCTAGGTGATCCGCAAGCCAGCCCATCATCACCGGAATCAGCGCTCCGCCCACGATGGCCTGTACCAGCAGGCCTGAACCGCGTCCGGTAAGCGGCCCCAGCTCGGCAACGGCCAGAGTAAAGATAGTGGGAAACATGATGGAGTTGAAAAGGCCCACAGCCAGGATCGTAACCATGGCGAAATGGCCCGTGCCGAGCAGCGAACACAGCACCAGCACGGCCGCGCCCACGCCGCTCCAGGCCAGCAGCTTGTGCGCCGCCATGCGCTGCATCACAGCCGAGCCGACAAAGCGCCCGACCATCATGCCCCCCCAAAAGAAGGCCAGCAGCTTCGACCCTTGCTCCAGGGGAAGGTTGCCGATCGTGGGGTCGGCAAAGTATTTCACTAGAAAGCTGCCGACGGAAACTTCAGCCCCGACATAGATAAAGATCGCAATTGCGCCGAGATACAGGTGCGGGTGGTTCCAGATGCTGTCCTGCTGAATGTTCAGGTTGGCCGGGCGATAGTCGCGCGTCACCTCGAGGCGGGGAAACCTGTAAAAGGCAATGGCGAGCGCGAGCACGACCACGGCGGCAGCGATAACCAGATACGGCGTTTTAATGCTGGCGGCCTGATGGATGCGGAGAGCCGCCCCGTGCAGCGGTGCGCCGTGAACAGAAGCCGCCGTGACGCCCAGAATAAACACGCCGCCGATGTATGGGGCTACCGTATCGCCCAACGTGTTAAAGGCCTGCGTCAAATTAAGGCGGCTGGAGGCGGTTTCCGGGGGCCCCAGGATGGTGACATATGGGTTAGCCGCCACTTGGAGCGTGGTCACGCCGGCCGCGAGTACAATCTCAGCGCAAAGAAATAACCAGTAAGCGGCGAGGCTCGCGGCAGGCACAAAAAGCAGCGCCCCGGCGCCCATCGTGAGCAAGCCGACGACCATGGTGCGCTGATAGCCAACCCACTCAATCAGTTTGCTGGCCGGCTGCGCGAAGATGAAATAGGAGCCGAAAAACGCCAGCTGAATCAACGCTGCCTGGACATAGCTCAGGCCGAAAATCCCCTGTAAATGAGGGATCACCGAGTCATTCATGACTGTGCAGAAGCCCCACACGAAAAACAGGGTCGTCACCATCGCCATGGCGCTGTAATTGGTGGTGCCGGGGGTACTGCTGAGGCTGCGGGTATTGCCTACGGTTGTGATGGCCATCGTTTCTGGTAATGCGCCGCTTTCCGCCCGCTCGCCCTCCCGGCTGGGAGAGCGGAGGAGCAAATCGCTCCTGATGCTACATGATTGCACCAGGCTTTCGCTCCCCCTTTTCGGTTGCGGCAGCACCGCAGTCCCAAAATGGGCGAAACTTTTCCTCCCCCGCCTCGTCCCTTAGCATGGAAACGATGCCATCCGTGGCAAGCTGGTTAAACGGAAGGAGCGTACGACCCATGTTCTTGCGAACCACCCTCCGCTCGGCGCTTGTGTGCGCAGCACTTTCCGCGTCCCCGGCCGCGCTCATGGCGCAAACCGGTACGGCCCCTGCGACCCAGCGCATCCTCGGCACCGTCCCCGCGATCGCCGGCAACGCGGTCACGGTGCAGCAGGAGGGAGCCCAAGCAGGCACGGCCACCGTCCAGCTCACCCCGCAAACCCGCCTCCTGCGCACCGCTCCCGGCGAAACCACCCTGAAAAACGCGACCCCCATGCAGCCCGCCGACCTGGCCGTCGG
>CAXTVG010000004.1:0-783 GCA_964247505.1 uncultured Acidobacteriaceae bacterium | reverse complement strand
ACCGCGTCCTCATCCGCCCCACCCCTGACGGCGCTGCCGCCCTCCTGATCGCCATGAAAGGGAGCGATATCGCCCAAAAGCATCAGGGGGAAAGCGCCGCCTGGCAGCGCGCCTCTTCGGGCATCGTGCAGTCGGTTGACCCCGGTACGGGCGTCCTCACGCTGCGTCCGCAAGGCGGCGCGCCCTCGCTGCTCATCCATACCACCCCGGCCACCGTGGTCCGCCGCTACGCCGCCGGCTCCACCTCCTTCGCCGACACCCGCAAAAGCACCCTCGCCGACATCCACCCCGGCGACCAGATACGCGCGCGGGGCCAGCGCACCGCCGACACGCTGACCGCCGACGAGCTCGTCGCAGGCTCGTTCCGCGACGTCGCCGGCACCGTGCTCAGCACAGACCCGGCGGCCAACACCCTCACGCTCAGCAATCTCGCGACAAAAAAACCGGAAACGCTGCACCTGGACGCCAATACGCAGCTGCGCAAACTGCCCCCGGAGACCGCCGCGCGCCTGGCCCACCGCGGACCGGCAGCCAACGGCCAAGCCCACCCCAGCCCGCCTGAAAACGGCACCCCGGAACGCCCGCACGGCGGTGAGGCCGAGCTGCTCGGGCGCGCCCCTTCCATCACGCTCGCCGACCTGCATAAAGGCGACGCCGTCATGATCGTCGCCAGCGGCCCCGGCGCTTCCCAGCCCACCGCCATCACCGTGGTCGCGGGCGTCGAACCCCTGCTCACCGCTTCCCCCGAAGCCAGCGCGGGGCTGTTTTCCGCGTCCTGGAACC
>CAXTVG010000003.1:19393-26785 GCA_964247505.1 uncultured Acidobacteriaceae bacterium | reverse complement strand
GTCTACGGCGGGGCTGGAGTGGGTGGGGGCGAGTTTTCCTGTTTTCCTCGCCGAACGGTTACTGCTGCTGTTTTTGTAATGAATTGGAAAAATGCAAAGCAAAAGCAGTCGCGGGTTTGGGCGGATGGACTGGGCTATTAGGTTAGGTGTTGAAGGTGTGGAAAGCTGTCCTTCTATCGAGATCTGAGGGCAAGGCGGCGGGCGGAATTCGGTCTGGGCTGCCTGCGTTGTTCTCCTGTCGTGTGGAATTGTGCGTTCGGTGGTTGGCTTTCGCCCGATAGTTCCTTTTCGGGAGTCTTGCCCAGATCGGGACTTGGTTCCGTTTTGGGACTGCCCAAGTTTCCCTCAGAAAGAACGGTGATTTTCAGAGTGGGCGAAGGGGCCCCTCGCCCCATAGAATGAGGGTGCGAGGGCCCGGGCGGGAACGGCGGGCGGAGGAGTGGCGGCATGGCAGAAGCAGGGTTGGAGCTGGAGATGGGTTCAGAAGGGGCGGTCGCTGCCGCGCCTTCGAACAATGCCGTGATGGAGATTTCCGTGAGCCGGGCGGAGTTGCTGCGGGAGCTGACCGCGGCGCAGTCGGTGGTGGAGCGCAAGACTACAATTCCGATCCTGTCGAACTTCTTGTTTGAGGCAGAGGGCGACCGGCTGGGGATTACCGCGACCGATCTGGACCAGAGCCTGCGGACAGCGTGCGGGGCCAAGGTGAAGAAGCCAGGGGCGTGCACGATTCCGGCGCGTAAGCTGTACGACTACATCAAGCTGCTGCCGGATGGGGAGGTGTCGATTAAGCTGATGGACAACCATTGGGTGCAGATTCGCGCGGGGCGGTCGAATACCAAGATGGTGGGGATGGCGCGGGCGCACTTCCCGCAGGTACCGGAGTTTCCGGTGGGGGTGGGGACGCGGATCCCGGCGGTTTCGCTGAGGAACATGATCGCAAAGACCGTGTTTGCGATTTCAAATGAGGAGTCGCGGTACACGCTGAATGGGGCGCTGTTGATCCTGAAAGCCGAGTCCCTGGCAATGGTTGCGACCGACGGGCACCGGCTGGCGCACATCGAGAAGACGGGCGAAAACCTTCAGAACGTGGACGGGGAGCGCAAAATCCTGATCCCGCGCAAGGCTTTGCAGGAGCTGCAAGGGCTGTTGGCGAACACAGACGCGACCGAGATTGACTTCGCCGATGATGAGCACCAGCTGTACTTCCGGGTGGGGACGCGGGTGCTGACCAGCCGCAAGCTTTCGGGGAACTTTCCGAACTACGAGGCTGTGCTGCCGCGGGACAACACGAAGTTCATGGTGGTGCGTTCGGAGGAGCTGCAGCACTCGATCCAACGGGTCGCGCAGTTTGCCGATGAGCGGTCGGGAGCAATCAAGATACGGATGGAGGGCAATGAGCTGCGGATCTCCTCCTCGTCGAACGAGGCTGGGGAGAGCGAGGACGTGATCGAGACGCCGTACAACTTCGACCCAATCGTGGTGGGGTTTAATTCACAATATTTGCTGGACTTTTTGAAGGCGGTGGGCGGCCAGGGAGAGGTGCGGTTGGAGTTTAAGGACGCGCAATCGGCCGGGCAGATGAGGCCGGAAGATGCCCAGGACGAAACGCGGTATCGGTATATCATCATGCCAATGCGCATTTGACGCGGGGGCGGCAGGCGTCCACTAGGAGTGGTTTTGACACCGAGGTTTGTTGTTCTGTTTGTGTCGATTTTCGCGGCGGTGGTGTTTGGGGAATGGTTTCAGTTCCTCCGCGGGTTCAACACGAGTATTTGGACGGTTGGGAACTGGCTGACGCTGGTCTTTGTGCTCCTGGCGGAAGCCGCAGCGGTGGCGGTGATTACGCTCACCGTGGACCGTGCGCTGCCTGCGGCAGGGAACCGGGCGCTTACGAAGGAGATGAAACAGTCGCGGCGGGGCTCGCAGCGGTACACGCCGCGGTAGCAGGGTTTTGTTGGTGTGAATGGAGCCCGAGCTGAGCACCCGGGCTTCTCTTCTGGATTGAGTAGGGTTGAAACAAGCTCGGACCGCTTTCGCTGCCGATGTGCAGTTCCAACGAGCCCGGGAGCTTGGGCTCGCGCGCAGTTCGTTCAGGGTTTGAGCGGAGCGAAGCGCTCGCGTAGGAGCGCAGCGGCACGCCCACGATGCGCTCTGTGGGCGAAGCTTTCGCGCGACTGGACGATCAAGGCACCGCGGCCGGAGCCGGAGCCGATGCGCGGGGCATTGGCGTGGAATGCCTTGCCGAAGCTGATAGAAAGCTGCGGCAGAGCGCCCCCTTGCTCCCGGCCCCAGGTGAGTGTTGCCTTGGGGCTCAACACACCGGGGGTTTGGGTGTACGAGTTTGCCGGTTTCAGCTTGTCGGTGTCGGCGGAACTGGATCGCATCCCGGCGTGCGCCTGCGTAGGCGTGAAAGCTGTGGCCGAGATCGCCCTCCAACGCCGCGAAAGGCCCGTAGTCCGTCACGGTCAGGTCGTTGCTGGTCGCCAGCTGGAGCCGCCCTTCGGCATCGGCCTTGGCCAGGTCGAGCGCGCGCGGGGCGTCGCGGCGGTAGTCCATGCCCGCGAGCGCCTCCAGGCGGCGGCCGAACTTGCGGGTGTAGGTAGCGTTGCCGCCCCCGACGGTGCGGAACTCGCTTTGTGCGATCAGGCCGAGGCCGAAGTTTGAGTCCAGGGCCAGGCTGTAGGTCCGCGCATAGGCTGCGAGCGTCAGCGCTTGCCGGCCTGAGGGCTGCCAGGTCTCGGTGGCGACGGCCAGGATCGTATGGGTAAGGTCCTTCTGGCGCGAGTCGAGGGTGTCGTCCGGGACCGGGGTGAAGAGCGGGATTGGCGGCGAGCAGGTCTTCGCGGGTATAGGCGGCGGCGGAGGGATCGGGGGAAAGCACATCCGCGCCTGCATAGACGATGACGCTTTCCTCGGCGCTGAGCGCGGTGTGGAGGGTTTGGTCGCCTTGCTCGTCCAGATCGGTTTGAAAAGGTCGAACGGCCTTCGCCGCGAGCGGTGATGTGGACGGTTCCCCTCAGCGAGCGCAGTGTGAAGCGGCCCGCGGCATCGGAAGGGCTCGCTGCGTGGGCTGCGAACACCAAGCTTGCGACACTCGCCTGGACTATGCTGAACCGAACTCCATGCTCGGCGAGCATGGGGCGCTGTAATTCGGCCAGGGCGAGATCCGATGCCCGCGCACATAGTCGAACAACGCCGGAGTCATCCGGCTGCGCGGTCCAGGAGTGTAACGCACCCGCTCGGCCTACCTTTCCGCTGCCTCTGCCGCACCAGCTTTCTTGCCCAGCCGAGGCTCACACCCACTTGCTCGGCACCACCCGACTCATTGCCTCGGTTATACCGCCTTAGGTCATCATCGAAGGCCCGCGCCATACCTTTTGCGGCGCCGTAAACGCGCCAGATAGATACCACACTGTCATTGAAGTTGCTTCAAGGCCTATGCAATCGGCTGCTTCCCCATCGACAACGCGGAGGTGCGCGCTGAGCGGAGGCAGGCTGTAGTTGTTCGTGGCCCTCGACCGCACGGTGAAGTTCGCCTTCATCTAGCTGCACGAAAAGGCCACCCGCCGCGTGGCCGGAGACTTGCCTCAAACGCCCTGATCGCGGTCGTCCCCTACAAGGTGCACACGATGCTCACAGACAACGGCGCCCACTTTACCTCGCCCGGCAACACCTGTTCGGCCGCACCCGAAATCCGGCTGGCGATGAACAACGGCGAGATCTCCATGGCTCACCGCTTCGAGTACGCGTGCGTTCAAAACTAGATCGGCCACCGGCTGACCAAGCCGAAACACCCCGCGTTTCCAGACCAGACCAGACCAACGGGGGGCGGGCGCATGAACCGCACCCTCGAAGATGCGCCTGTCAAGCGCTTTTACTACGAAGCGAGTGACCAACTGCGGCTGCGATTGGACCAGTTCGTCGCCACCTACAACTTCGCCCGCAAGCTTAAGACCCCTTAAAGGCTTAACTCCATACGAGTTCATCTGCAAATCCTGGATAAAAGAAACCTATCGGTTTTGACTGGACCCTATCCACCGATGCCGGGACCGTACATCTAGGCACCCTTCGATACCACTTGAGCGGCGATTGCCCGGCTATGTTTAGTAAGCCTTCGTCGTAAGGCTCCGCTTATGAAGCGCCCGGCGGAGCCGTGCAGCCGGCCTACAAGACGGCTTGCGCTTGCTTGCTATGCGCGCCTACCAGACCAGCGTGGTGACCGAGCTTGGCGGGGAAGCAAGCTCTAAAGCGTTGCTCGCTAGCCGAATCTGCAAGCGCGCAGGAGCAGGCCCGCTGTTCGTGACCACGAGAACGCGGCTGCCGTCCGGGTTCTCCGCCGCGACGTGGGACACGTCCGGCAGCTCGCCGGACGAAGCAAAAACCCTCGCTCCCCGGCGCATGCTTTTCGCGTAGTGGGCGAAGGCGTGGTACTGCCCGCTGTAGGTAAGCTCGCGCGATTGGGAGTTGACCGTGACCAGGCCCCCGCAGTGGAACGGGCCAATATCAGGCTGGCCTTTTTCGTCCAGCAGCAGGTTCCAGGTAGTGATGGCGCGCGCCCAGTTCCGCAGAATGCCTGTGAAGGCGGAGGACCACTTGGCCCAGTCGGTCCCGTAGTGCGGGTCCTCATAGTCCGGGCCGCCCTCGGTCCAGTATGCGTGCTTGCTTGGAAATTCGTTGTGCACGCGGGTCATCGCGTCCGGCGTGCCGACATAGCCGTGCCAGGCGATGCCGTCCACATACTTATACACGCGTGCATCGCTCAACTCGTCGATTACGCGGCCCCATAGGTTGTAGTTATGGTCGAGGATCCAGATTTTTGTTCCCAGGGATAGCTTTTCGAACAGCGGGCCTAAGTAGCTCGCGACAAATTGCATTTCATATTGCTGGCCCCATTCGCACTGCGGCATGCGCCCGTCCTGGTTGGTATCCGACTCATTCTGAATCGTGACCGCGCGCACCTTGACGCCTTCGCTTCCGTAACCCTGGACGAATTTCGCGAAGTACTCGGCATAGGAGGCGAAGTAAGTGTCCGGCATCGACCCGCCCAGTAGCGAGCGATTGCTCTTCATCCACGCCGGTGGGCTCCAGGGAGAGGAAAACAGGAAGAGCTCGGGGCAAACCGAGACTGTTTCGCGCAAGGTCGGCAGGATATAGGCGCGGTCATAGTCGAGCGAAAAGTGCTGGAGTTCCGGGTCGGGCGCGCTCGCGTCGTCGTAGCTGTAGGCCGACCGCGAATAGTCGCTCGACCCGATGCAGGTGCGGCCAACGGTGAGCCCGAGCCCGTTCGGGCCGAACAGATCCAGGAGCAACGCTTGGCGCGCGGCGGGCTGCATGCGGCTGAACAGGTAGCAGGATGAGTCAGTAAACGCGCCGCCAAATCCCAGTACCTCCTGGTACCGCTGGCTCGGATCGAGGTCGATGCCCAGCGGCGAGGCCTGTTTCCAGGGCTTCCACTGCGGCGCGTCCGCCGGCTGGTACAGCTTGCCGGGTGCTGTGACCCACGCCCGTACCGGGCCCGAATCCGGCGCTTGAGCCACCCCGAGCAGCGGTTTAGCCGCGGTGACGGCCGCGGTTGCGGCGGCGTGTCGCACGAAATCCCGGCGGCTGTATCGGTCCATATGTCTCCCGCGCCTCCTGGGCGCTTCTGCTGATTGGAACCCGAAATGCGCAGCTGTCGTGGAAACGTACACGATACTTTCGTCACTTGACAACCATTTCACGGAAATGTTTTTATCCATCGCGGTAGGGCGCGGGGCTGTTTCTCCCGCGGACAGCCAACCGCTGTCTTAAGTACAAATTAACCGCGACCGGGGTCCAAGAACCCTGCGAGCAGCTTGAACCAGCTTTGGAGAGGGCAGTATGAAATTGTGGCACCGCCTCAGCATTGCATTTCTGGCCTTGGCGACAGGCGGCCTCGCCGTGGCGCAAAACACCAACTCCGGCGATATTCAGGGCACGGTGACCGATACCTCGGGCGCTGTCATTCCCGGTGTTACCGTTACCGTCCTCGACGTCGACAAAGGTGAAACGCACACCTTAACCTCGAACGGCGCCGGCGTGTACGACACCGGCTCGATCGTTCCCGATCATTACAAGCTCACCTTTACCAAGCAGGGGTTTACCACCCTGGTGCGCGGCCCGGTGACGGTCCAGGTCGGTAATTCCAACGTGGATGCCCAGCTCGCCATCGGATCGGAAGCCCAGCAGGTTGTCGTCAACACCGATATTCCGCTGCTGAACACGGAAAGTGGCGCGGTGGAAGCGACGCTGAACGCCCAGACCATGGTGCAGCTGCCCCAGCAGGGCGCGGACTGGCAGAACTTTATCGTTCTGCTGCCGGGCGCATCCGGCGCCCCGGAAAATGCGAACAGCGCGACCAACCCTCAGCAGTCCGCCTCGATCAACGGCAACTTGCCGTTCGACAGCGTACTGCAGGATGGCGCGACCACCACGCTGCCGATGAGCCAGAACTCCGACGTGACCATCTTTGAAACCACGTCAGAGGTGAAGGTCAGCTCCTCGTCCTTCTCGGCCCAGTACGGTGTTGGCGACATTATCTACAACCAGATCACCAAAGGCGGGTCGGAACGGTTCCACGGCGTGGGGTACGAGTACTTCCAGAACGACGCGCTGAACGCGGCGCCATACTCCTTCGGCCAGAAGAATGTAAAGGTGCCGAACCTGCGCTATAACAACTTCGGCTTCTCGGTCAGCGGTCCGGTTCTCCCGCACAAGCTATTCTTCTACTTCGATTTCGACAAACTGCTTCAGCACGGCACCAACGCGCCCAGCTTCACGACGGTCCCGACGGCGGCGCTGATGGCCGGTGACTTTACAGCGCCTGGCCTGCCGACACTCTACGACCCCACCACGCAGACCATTCAACAGACCGGCACGCACACCTACGTGACGGATTCGGGCCAAACCTTCACACAGACCTGCCCCTGTGCTATTCGTCAAACATTTGCCGCGGAGTATGGGAATGGCAACCGCTTGCCGGCGAACATGCTGAATCCGGTAGCGCAGAAGATCCAGGCGTTCTTTCCGGGCGCGAACACCGCAGGCCAGCTAAGCTCCGGTATCGCCCAAAACAACTACGTCTATCAATCGTCCAATAACAATCCGTACACAAGATACTTCGGCCGCATCGACTGGGACGTAGCCCAGAACAATCGCATCACGATCTCGCAGACGGAAAGTGACAATCCGCAGTTCGGTTTCAGCCCGGTGTGTCCGATCAACTGCGGCAGCGAGGATGTAAGCCGCGAGAATGCCCAGATCTCCGACGTGTGGACGATCAGCCCGACTTTTACCAATGAGGCGCGCTTCGGCTATACGAATCAGCTCAACTTTTATGTGCCCTCGACGCTGAACGCGGGCTTCCCGTCCCAG
>CAXTVG010000003.1:0-19293 GCA_964247505.1 uncultured Acidobacteriaceae bacterium | reverse complement strand
TACAAGATGCACGTGTACGATCCCTCCGACGTGGTCACGCTGGTGCGCGGCAAGCACGTTCTGCACTTCGGCGGCGAGTTCCTGATCAACCAGGCGAACTCGACAGCCTGGGGCAACATCAACTCGTCAAGC
The DNA here is from genome assembly GCA_964247505.1 of uncultured Acidobacteriaceae bacterium. GTDB lineage: Bacteria > Acidobacteriota > Terriglobia > Terriglobales > Acidobacteriaceae > EB88. The sequence continues at coordinate 19,161 of CAXTVG010000003.1, read as the reverse complement.
CTCACCTACAACGGCCGATACACGTCCATCAACGGTCTCACCTCAAACAAGCCGACCCCTACCACAAGCTATGCTTCGGGCGGTTCTTATGCAGACTTCCTGCTGGGTCAGACCCAGGCCTGGAGCGCGCAAGTAACGCCGGAGTACGGCGGCCGCATCAAGCTGCCGCAGGTCTTTATCCAGGACGACATCAAGGTGAAGCCGAACCTTACGGTGAACCTGGGGCTGCGCTACCAGATCACGACCGGCTGGTCGGACAACCACAACAACGAAACGGCGTTCGATCCTGAAGTTATCAACCCGGCCAACGGTCAGCCCGGCGGTATGTGGTATGCCGCGAGCCATGCTCACGGCCGCACAACGCTGCAGGCGCCGAACTACAGCACCGTTCTTCCGCGCGTCGGCTTCAGCTATCAGCCGGACCCCACAACCGTGATCCGCGGCGGCTTCGGCATCTACGCCTCCACCTGGAGCGAAGATACCTATGGCGGCGGCTTAGGCAACGCTTTCGGTCAGTCGGGAGGTTTATCCGATACGACCAACGGCATCTGCCCGGTGGTCCAGTTGGACTCGGATGGCAGCACGCCGGACACATCCGCCGGGGGCTGCGGTGTCGGCGCCTATAACTTCGGCAGCATTAATGCCAGTTACTTGAACGCTCCCACGACCGCCGATGCACGCAACGGCCAGAGCGTGACGTACAACCAGTACCACACGCCGATTCCGACCAACTATCAGTACACGGTGGATCTGCAGCATACGCTGGGCACCAACTTCGTTGCGGACCTCGCCTACGTCGGCAACCACGGTAAGAATCTCAACTTCCCGGTAGACATTAACCAGGTGCCCGAGAACAAGCTCGGCCCCAACGACCAGCAGTTCGAGCCGTACCCTCTGTTCAACCAAATTAACGGCAGTCCCAACAACGCGATCTCGAACTACAACTCTCTCCAGGCGCAACTCACGAAGCGCATGGCGAACGGGCTGGAGTTCAACGTGAATTACACCTGGTCGCACTTCCTCGACGATCTGGATTCATCGGGATGGGGTTCTCGCGAAGGCTACCAGGATTATCAGAACGCATTCGACACAAACGCGAATTACAGCAACTCCAACTTCGACATCCGGAACATGATCAAAGGCCAGGCGATCTACCAGCTTCCCTTTGGGCGCGGACGGATGTTCCTGAACAGCAACGCTCTGCTGGATGAGGCGATCGGCGGCTGGCAGGCGTCGGCAACCGTGGTGGTGCAGGGCGGCAACCCCGTCGGTATTACCACGGGCGGCAACAACAATTCCAACAACCAGGGTGGTGGCCAGTTCGCCAACCTGGTCGGGGACATCAAAAATGTTCCAAGCGGTCGCCTGAATCGCCTGAGTGAGTGGTACAACCTGAGCGCGCTGGCGGTTCCGGCGCAGTACACTTACGGCGACTTCCGTCGCAACACGGTGTACGGTCCTGGCCTGTCGCTGTTCAATTTCTCCCTAGGCAAAACCTTCGACGTGGTGCCTGAGCGCAACGTTCAGGTGCAGGTGCGCGCGGATGCAACCAACATCCTGAACCACGCGAGCTTCGGGCAGCCAGGCAATAACGCCATTGGTCCGAACCAGTCGGCCCAGATCACCACCACCACGGTCGGCGGGAGGACGATGCAGCTGTACGGACGCGTTTCCTTCTAACTACAACGTGTTTCAACTGAAAAGGGCGGCGGCGACGCCGTCCTTTGCTTCTGGCTCACAGGCGCATAACCGGGGTAGGATGAGGCATCATGCATAGCGGCTGCACCCGGATTTTCACTACGGCGCTCGTCCTGCTCGCAGGAGCTGCACTCGCCGCAGCTCAAGGCGCCGCGAATCCGGCCGCCGAGCACCAAGCGCTTGCCCAACGGTACTTGCAACAAAAGCAGCCCGAGCTCGCCATTCCTGAGCTGCGCAAAGTCGTCGCACTGGACCCGAACGACCTGGACGCGCGCGCCAATCTCGGTGTGCTGCTTTTCTTCCAGGGCGACTACGCGGGCGCCGCGCCGGAGTTGCGCGCGGCTGTCGAAAAGAAGCCGGACCTGGCGAAGATCCAAGCCCTGCTCGGCATGAGCGAGGAGCGCACAGGCGATCTCGCGGCGGCGCAGAACGATCTCCAAGCCGCCTTTCCCAAACTCATAGAGCGGAAAATCCATACGGAAGCCGGGCTGGCCCTGGTCGAAACCGATGTAGCGCTCGGCCAGCTTGACTCGGCTGCGGTGGCTCTCGGCAATCTGCGCGCCGCCGACCCGACCAACCCTCAGGTTCTTTCCACGGCTTTCCAGGTGTACACGCAGCTCACCAGTGAAGCCCTGCTTGACCTGGCCGTAGCGGCCCCGGACTCTGCCGAGCTGCACTTCAACATGGCGGAAAACCTAGCCCGCGAAGGCAAGGAGCCCGAAGCGCTGGCCCAGTACCGCGCGGCGATTGCGCGCAACCCCTACCTGCCCGGGCTACACGAACGCTTGGCCGAGCTGCTCCATAACTCGCAGGACCCGGCGCTGCGCCCGCAGGCTCTGGCTGAATACGAAGCCGCCCTGAAGCAGAACCCGCGGGACGAAAAGGCCTTGCGCGGCCTGGCCGAGACCGATGCCGCGAGTGGCTCCCAGCAAAAGGCGGCGGAGGAATACCGGCAGGCGCTCGCGCTCGCGCCCAACGACGCCGATGCCGAGACGGGCCTTGCCAAGCTACTGCTCGCGACCGGCAATAAGGCGCAGGCCGCTGAGCTGCTCCAGCGCGCAATCGCAAACGATCCGACTGACATCGCCGCGCATTACCGTCTCAGTACGCTCTACCGGCAGCAGGGCAAGGCCGAGGACGCCGCCCGCGAGCTCACAGCCTATGAACATTACAAGCAGCTGCGCTCCGAGCTTGAAGCCTCCTTCCACCAGATGCGCACGACCGATGATCCAGGCGCGGCAGCGCAAGAAGGACACTAGCCGACGCCGATGCTCTTGCGCGCAATCCTGTTCTCGCTGCTTCTTGCCCTGTTCGCCTCTTCCGCCCCCGCGCAGGCGCGCTCCTCTGCGCCTTCGTCCCTGCCGAAGCTTGTCGACATCACCCCGTCCACGAATATTGAATTCCAGCACCTGTCCGCGCCCGAGAAAAAGTACATTGTCGAATCCATGAGCGGCGGCCTCGCGCTGATCGACTACGACCGCGACGGCTGGCCCGATATCTACCTGACCAACGCGCCTGACGTGGACATGCAGCTGGCTGGAAAAAAAGCCCGAAGCGCCCTGTTCCATAACAACCGCGACGGCACCTTTACCGACGTGACCGGGAAAGCGGGCGTGGGCTTTCCTTGCTGGGCCATGGGCGCGGCCGTGGGCGACTATAACAATGACGGCTGGCCCGACTTGCTTGTCACCTGCTTCGGCGGCGCGGTTCTTTACCGCAACAACGGCGACGGCACGTTTACTGACGCGACCAAAGCGGCGGGCCTGGGTGCCGATGCGGGCTGGGCCACGGGCGCGGCTTTCGGCGACTATGACAAGGACGGCAGGGAAGACCTTTTCGTGGCGCACTATGTCGATCTCGACCTGAAAGACCTGCCCACGTTCGGCTCGAAGCAGACCTGCCAGTACCACAGCCTGCCGGTGCAGTGCGGTCCTCGCGGGCTGAAGGGGTCGCCCGACCGGCTGTATCATAACGACGGCAACGGCACGTTTTCGGACGTTGCGGCGCAAGCCGGCGTTGCCGATCCGCAGAAGTTCTTCGGACTCACAGCGGTCTGGTCCGACTTCAATGCGGACGGCCACCTCGACCTGCTGGTCGCGAACGACGGCGAGCAGAACTACTTGTATCGCAACAAGGGCGGCGGCACTTTTGACGAAATCGCGTTCCCCTCCGGCGTGGCCGTGGATGCCGACGGCGCGGAGCAGGCGAACATGGGTATTGCGCTCGGCGACTATCTGCACACCGGCCGGTTTGGCATTGCGATCACCCACTTCAGCGACGAGTACACGGAACTGTACCGCAACGACGGCGGGATGAACTTCACCGACGTTGCTGGGGCGTCCGGCATCGCAGGGAGCACGAAGCCATACGTCGGCTGGGGCGACGCGTTCCTGGACGTGGACAATGACGGCTGGCCCGATTTTCTGATGGTGAACGGCCACGTGTACCCGCAGGTCGACTCGGCCGATGTCGGCACAAAGTATCGCGAGCCGAAGCTCCTGTTTTTCAACCGGCATGACGGAACGTTTCGCGACATCAGTAAACTGGCCGGGCCCGCGCTTGAAGCGCCGCAGGTGAGCCGCGGCATGGCGGTAGGCGACCTGTTCAACGACGGCCATCTCGAAGCGGTGATTGAAAACCTCGAAGGCGCGCCGATGGTCCTGCGCTCGGAGCCGGAAAACCACAACCACTGGATCGGCTTTGAGTTGGCCGGGGCTCCCGACCGGCTGGCCCTGAATGCGCGCGTCCGCGTCACCGCCGGCGAGCTGACGGAGGAGGACGAGGTCCGTAGCGGGGGAAGTTATTTGTCGCAGAGCGATCTTCGTTTGCACTTTGGCCTCGGCACTCACGCCACGGTCGACAAGGTTGAGATCACCTGGCCGTCTGGGCAGAAAGAAACGCTTTCCGGGCTCGCGGCGGACCGGATTTATAGCGTGCTTCAAGGCAAGGGTGCCGTTCCGCATGAAAGCATCCGCCCCGCGCCGTCAAAGCCACCCGGAAAGGCCGCCGCCCAGCCATGAAGTTTTCCCTGCTGCTCCTGCTCTTCTCGCTCGCCTCCTCTCTCAATGCGGAGTCGGTGTACCCCGCGCGTCTCGACGACCCGCAAGCCGTGTACTTTACGCACGATCACTTTCCCGTGCAGGCTGACGGCCGCGGGGATGACACAGCCGCGATTCAGCAGGCTATTGACCAGGTGCGCGATGCACACGGCGAGGGCGTCCTCTTCATTCCGCAGGGCCGTTACCGCATCGCGCGCACGGTTTATGTGTGGCCCGGCGTGCGCGTGATCGGCTACGGCGCATCGCGGCCTGTGTTTGTGCTGGGCGACAACACCCCGGGCTACGCGAAGGACCTCGGCTACATGTTTGTTTTTGCGGGCGGGCCGCCGGGCAAGCCGCGTGAGGCGATTGCCGGCGAGGTGCCGCCTAACACTACGATCCCCGACGCGAACCCCGGCACTTTCTACTCCGCTATGAGCAATGTCGACTTTGAGCTGGGCAAGGGCAATCCCGCGGCGGTGGCAATCCGGTTCCACATCGCGCAGCACTGCTTTCTCACCCACATGAACTTCCATATCGACTCCGGGCTGGCCGCGCTGCGCGACGTGGGCAACGAGGCTGAGGATTTGCACTTCTTCGGCGGTCAATACGGCATTCTCACCGGCAAACCCTCGCCAGGGTGGCAGTTTACGCTGCTCGACTCCAGCTTCGAGGGCCAGGCCGTTGCGGCCATCCAGGAGCACGAAGCCGCGCTCACACTGGTGCATGACGTGTTCCGGCGTGTTCCGCAGGCCGTATCAATTGACGCAGGCTACCCGGACGAGCTGTGGGTGCGCGACACGCGCTTTGAAGACATCGGCGGCCCCGCCGTCACCGTCAGCAACGAGACGAGCCTACGCACGGAGATCAATCTCCAGAACATCGAGTGCCGCAATGTTGGGGTTTTCGCTCGGCTTCGCGACAGCGGTAAAGAGTTTCGCGCGCCCGCTCCGGTCTACCGGGTGCGCTCTTTCGGGCATGGTCTTACACTGCAACAGGCCGGGGCCGCGGGGACAGTGCAGACCAGCTTCGATGCCGCTCCCGTCTCCGCGCTTCCCGCTGCAGACGCGCCCGCGATCCGCGCATTGCCGCCCGAGAGCGCGTGGGTCAACCTGAAGAGCCTGGGCGCGAAGGGCGACGGGGTTACCGATGATACCGTGGCGATCCGGAAAGCCATTGACGAGCATCCCGCGCTGTACATCCCGACAGGCCGCTATCTGGTTACGGGCACCGTCATGCTGCGGACCGATACAGCGCTGATTGGCCTGGACCCGAGCACCACACAGTTCGACCTGCCCGATAACGCGCCCGGCTTTGGAGGCCCCGGCGCGCCGCAGCCGCTCCTGGAAGCTCCAAGCGGGGGAACCAACATCGTGAGCGGCATCGGCCTCTACACGAACGGCATCAATAGCCGCGCTACCGCGCTCTTGTGGAAGGCCGGCGCGCACTCGCTCGTGGACGACGTGCGTTTCCTCGGCGGCCACGGCACCAACGACGCGAACGGCCGGCGCGTGAACCCCTACAACAACGACCACAGCGCCGACCCCGACATCCACCGCCGCTGGGACGCGCAGTACCCCAGCCTTTGGGTGACGGACGGCGGCGGCGGCACATTTGCCGATATCTGGACGCCCGATACCTACGCCCAGGCCGGGCTGTATATCTCGAATACCACCACGCCGGGCCATGTCTACGAGCTGTCGAGCGAGCACCATGTGCGGCATGAGGTCGAGATCGTGGACGCCGCGAACTGGGAGCTCGACGCGTTGCAAACGGAGGAGGAGCGGGGCGAAAGCGGCTTCGCGCTGCCGCTCGAGATTCGCGGCTCTCATAACATCACCGTTGCCAACTACCATAGCTACCGGGTCGTCAGCAGTAATCAACCTTATCCCACGGCCATCTCGGTCGGCAGCTCCGATGACATTCGCATCCGCAACCTGCACGTTGACTCGGACAGCAAGGCAGCGTTTGACAGTTCCTTAGTCGCCGAAGACATCCACGCGCAGGTACGCGACCACGAGCTTGCCTCCCTGACCATTACCGCGGCGCAGGCAGCCGCGCCCGAGCCGCCTCCACCGCCTGTGTTCGCCTCCGGCGCAAGGCTTGAGAAACTCGCCTCCGGCTTTTTCAATGCATCTGGCGCGGTTGCCGATCCCGCGGGAAACATCTACTTCGTCGACGCACACCGGCAAACGATCGAGCGCTGGTCGCCCGAGGAAAACCGGCTCACGACTGTACGCGACGCCCCGCTGGACCCGGTGAACCTTGCCATCGATAAATCCGGCAATCTCCTGGTGGTCTCCTATGGCGGAACGGGCGTGGTCTACAGCTTTCGTCCCGATGCTCCGCTCGACCAGGTTATGCTGCTCAAACCGCAAGCCGCGGCACCGCGACCCGGCGCTACATTCTTCACCCCGGCCGACCACTGGGTCGGGGGCGAGTTCGACCGGGGTGTCGTCCCCCGGAACGCGTGGCAGTACATTTCGACGGACGGCTCGGCTGTGATCCCCGCGACACAAGGGTTCGTCGACGGGGCGCTCTACTACGGCACGAAAATGGCTCCGGTTCTGCGGGCTTTTTCGCTCGTCCCGACCGACCCGAACCGGCCTTTTTATCTCACCGACGAGCCCGACGAACGCACCTATCGCACACGCGTGGATGCGACCGGCGCGCTCGCCAAGCCGGCCCTTTTCGCCGAGCGCGGAGGCGAGGCCGCCATTCAAGACCGGCAGGGCAACGTCTATATCGCGGACGGGCAGATTTACATCTATGCGCCCAGCGGTCAACTGCTTGGCCAGCTCAACATCCCCGAGCGTCCCATCGACCTCGTTTTCGGCGGCCCCGACCGGCGGACGCTGTTTATCTTCACTCATACTGCCCTTTATGCGATCCACGCGCAGGTCGGCAGCTGAGGTCTTTTTCGCCCGGCAGAAGTGCAGCGCGCAGCCCAAAAAAGCCGGCACAAGCGGCTCAGAGATGTATGAATCCGCTCCGCGCGACCTTTGCGGCATCGCCGGGGATCGCCGGGGATCGCCCGCAACATCCGCTGGAGGCAGGCGCACGGAATAGTTTCAAGCAGGCGTGAATTTCTGCTTGCGCTCAGGCCCGCTTGGCGCTACATTGGGCATCATTTGAGAAGCATTTTGGTCAAAGTGCCGTCATCTGCACATTTCCGCAGTCCGCTGTGAATCTCCGGCCCTTTTTATCCGGCCCGTACACGACACCGCTGGCCAGGTCTTTCAAGACCGGACACAGCGCTGCTAATTACGCAACAGATTGCATTTTGAGAGGCCACTCCGAATGAAACCACGCGTTCACGCCCTGTGCGGACTGTTTCTGTCCCTCTTTTGCTGCTTCGCCGCCTTCGGACAAGACATCAGCGCCAAGATCACCGGCACCGTCACCGACCCCTCCGGCGCAACGGTTCCCAATGCAGCCGTAACCGCGCACGAGATCACCAAGGGCGTCGATTACCCCGGCAAGACTAACGGCTCGGGCGTCTACTACTTGGCCCCGTTGCCGCCGGGGGAGTACTCGCTCTCCGTGCAGGCCCCGGGCTTTGCGACCGCCCAGCATGCGGCGTTTACCCTGGTGATCGACCAGACCGCGCGCGTCGACGTCCCGCTGTCGGTAGGTCAGGAAGCCCAAACCGTGACGGTTTCGAGCGCGCCGCCGCTGCTGCAAACCGACTCCAGCTTTCTTGGCACTGTCCTCGACGCCCACGCCAACGTGACTTTGCCGCTGGCCACGCGTAACTACAATCAACTTACTCTGCTCTCGCCGGGCGCGGTTTCCACGAACCCGGGCTCGTTTCAGGGCGCGCAGGCCAGCTTCCAGGTGGGCCGCCCCTATATCAATGGCAACCGCGAGCAGACCAACAACTACGTCCTGGACGGCACGGACAACAACCAGATCGACAACAACGACGTGGCGTTCGCGCCCTCGGTCGACGCGGTCCAGGAGTTTAACCTTATCTCGCAGAACGCGCCCGCCTCCTACGGCAACTACCTGGGCGGCGTGATCAGTGTCACGATCAAGTCGGGATCGAACAAGTTCCACGGCGATGCGTTTGAGTTCATCCGCAACGACGCGCTGAATGCGAACTCCTGGGTCAACGGGCTCAGCAAGGGCAATGCCTATATCCCCGGCACTAACAACCCGGACGGCACCGGGCTGAAGCCGAAGCTGCGCTGGAACGAGTTCGGCGGCACGCTGGGCGGCCCCATCGTACGCGACAAGCTGTTTTTCTTTGTGGACTACCAGGGCTCCCGGTACGATTTGCCCGCGACCTCCGTCCCTTTTACCGTGCTGACCGTGGCGGAAAGGCAGGGCGACTTCGGCAGCATCTGCGTCGGCGGGTTTAACCCCGCCACCGGCATCTGCCAGGACACACCGGGGATACCCGGGTCGGGCATTCAGCAGCAGCTTTACAATCCCCATTCCGCGAACACCCCCGGCGGGCGCACACCGTTCCCTTTTAACCGCATTCCTGCCGGTTTGTTTTCGCCCGCCGCGTCCGCGATCCTGGCCTCGCCGCTGTATCCCGAGCCGATCAACGGCAATACCCAACAGAACCAGATCAACAGGACGCAGCAGTCCACTAACAGCAATCAAGGCGACCTCCGGCTCGACTACTCGCTGAGCGACACGAATAAGTTCTATCTTCGCTATTCCCAGCAGGACATTCAGAACCCGACCACCAATAGCCAGCTGCTTACCGGCAACTCGCTGAACCAGTTTCCTCTGTACAACGCGGTTATCGACTGGGACCACACCTTCAACCCGAACCTGATCAATACCGCCCGCATCGGGGGCAGCTATTTCCCAGTTACGACAGCCACCACCAACCCCGTGAACCAGAACCTGCCGCAGGTGTTCGGCATCGCGGGCGCGCAGCCGGGCCAGACTTTTCTGCCCGCGCAAACCTTCTCCGGCCCGTCGTATGGCCCCGCGATCGGCACACTCAATCAGGTGCAGGTTTTCCATGACACCGTGCTGGAGCCGCAGGATCAGGTCACGTATGTACGCGGCAAGCACACGCTGAACTTCGGCTTTGAGTTTTTCTATTACAAAACCAATGACAACTATCCAGGCCAGAATGGCCTGGCCGGGCAGTTCACCTATGATGGCTCCTTCACGACTAACCCGACCGTCACGCAGACGCTCGCGAACGGGACGCCGGTAACTCCTCTGGGCTGGTCTGAGGCGGACTTCCTCCTCGGCCTGCCGGAGACGGTAGGCTTGGGCAACGGCCCCGGCCGCAGCTTGCGGAACAAACTGTTTGCCGGTTACGCGCAGGACAACTGGCGCTTCGGCCCCGACCTGACCCTGAACCTGGGATTGCGCTACGAGGTGCAAACACCGCGCGCTGAGTCGCATAACCAGGCGACCAACTACAACCTGCAAACCGGCGCTGTTGAGCTTGCCGGGGTCAACGGCAACTCGCAGGCGCTCTATAACCAGTACAACGGTGCCACTAACTTCCAGCCTCGTGTCGGGTTTGCCTGGCAGCCCGGCGGTAACCAGAAAATCGTGCTGCGCGGTGCCTACGGCATTTCCAATTTCACTGAAACTACCGGCACGGGCAATCTGCTGTTCCAGAACCCGCCGTTTGCGATCCCGCTGCAGGCCAGCTCGCCGGGGCGCACGGATGCGCTGCCCGCCTCCACGCTCGACCAGGGCTTTTCCACCTTTCCGTCCGCGGGCTGCACCGCCGCCGCTGCCGTAGCCTTTTCCCCGGCTTGCTTCGCAGGCACCGCTATCCACGCTTTCGATCCCAACTTCCGCCCTGCTGTCTCTCAGCAGTACAACCTCACCATGCAGTTCCAGCTCACCAATTCCTCGACCTTCCAGATCGGCTATGTCGGGCAAAAGGTGGATCACCTGGCTACCATCTCGCTCATCAGTCAGAAGGTTCTCAACGGTAACGGGACGGTTTCACCCAGCCCCTATCTCAACGCAACGCTTTTAGGCGAAGTTGGCCAGGCGCGGCTTACCTCTGCCGTGGGCTTCTTCAACTACAACTCACTCCAAACCAGCTTTCAGCAGCGCCTCACGCAGGGGCTTGAATTCCAGGCAAACTACACCTGGTCTAAGTGCCTCGGCAATACCTCAGGCTTCTTCGCGGAGTATGGCGACGCAAACGCGGGCCAAACCCAGGCCGGCAATAATCACTTCTTTTTCCAGAACACCTACGACCCTCGCGCCGATTACGGTCGCTGCGACCAGAACATCACCAACGACGCCAATGGTTTCCTCACCTACGCGCTGCCCGTCGGCAAGGGTCAGCGCTTCGGTCAACATTTGAACCGCGCGGTCGACGCGGCCGTGGGCGGCTGGCAGGCGAACGCCATCTTTACCCTTCACGGCGGATTTCCTATTACCCCGCAGGCGGGGGATAACTCCAACACAGGCTTCTCCGGCTTTCCGCGTGCCAACTGCTCCGGCCAGCCGGTCATCAACGGAACACAGAAATCTTCCAGCTTTTTGGGTTATGCGTTCCTCAGCCCGGCAGGTCTCTCGCAGCCTGGCCAAAATACCTTCGGCAACTGCCAGGTCGGCTCCTACACAGGTCCCGGTCTCCAGCAGTTTGACGCTTCCGTGTTCAAAAGCTTTCCAATTACGGAAAGCCAAAACGTGGAGTTTCATGCCGAAGCTATCAATGCTTTGAACCACCCCATCCTGGCCGCGCCTAACTCGACGCTCGGCACAACCTTCGGCCAGATCAGCAATGCGCAAGGCGAGCGCAACCTCCAGTTCGCGCTTAAGTACATCTTTTAGCGCAACACGGTTGCCCAGAAACAGACTTTCCATTCATGTTTGAACGGCTGCTTCCTAATCGAGTCGTTCAGAAATTCCTTAACCCGTTTTCCGTTCCACTGCACCTCATACTGCAATTCAATGGCCTTCGCTATCCTCGAGCCGGTAGCGGTTCGTGCCCGTCTGCTGCGCGCCGGCGCTGTGCGCATGCTCCAGTTGGGCTGCCAAGGCCCGCACCTCGCCAGCATTTCCGCTGCGCCGCTCGGCCAGCAGCTTCTGGTAGAGCGCCTGCTCGTCGTTAGGATCGGCCTTGAGCGCGCGCTCGGCCTCGGCAATGGCCTGCTGCGGCTTGCCGGCTCGCAGATAAAGTTTGGCTAGCAAATCGTGAGCCGGTTCGTACTCTGGGTCCAGAGCAGTTGCATGTTGAGCCGCGGAGATGGCGGCGGTTACATTCTCCTGCCCGGCTTGTGCAAGCTGCTCGGCCAGCAGGTACTGGAGCAGCGGATCCTCAGGGTGGAGCTTCGCTTGCCGTTCGAACAGGGCCAGCGATTGCGCATCCTGGTGCTGCTGGCTGTACAGCACTCCGACCGCATCTTCGGCAAACGACAGCTTTGGGTCCAGCCGGTGCGCGCGCTCGAAATCCTCGACCGCCGCATCGGTGCGCGTTAATTGCGCTTCCAGCACGCCGCGCGCTACATACAGCCGAGCCTCTTGCGGGAGCCGCGCCAATCCTGCATTCACCATGTCGATACCCACCTGAAGCGACTGGTGCCGGAAGGCGAGCTCCGCGAAATCGACATAGTTGTCCGCATTCTCAGGCGCTAAAAGGATTGCCGACCGCAGCAGCGACACTGCCTTTGGCGTATTGCCCTGCTCCTCGTACAGCCGCGAGCCCAGTTGCAGCGCATGTTCGTCCTGACCGGACAGCAGCGGCTCGAGCGTTTCGAGCGCCGCGGCGTTCGCGTGGGTCTTCCATTGCAGCAGCGCTACGTTGTACCGGAGGATGTCAGAGGGCTGCGCAGCCAGCAGCGGGCTGAACTGCGCGAGCGCGCCCGGGAGGTCGCCGGTATCGGCCAGGCAGGCGCCGTAGCCCTGCCGCAGCTCGGGCCGGCTGGGGAAAAGCGCACCGCTCGCGGCGTAGTGCGGCAGCGCTTCCGTGCATCGGTGCTCTCTTCGATACACCGAGGCGAGCATGGCCTGCGCGGTTGCGCTGCCCGGCTCGATCGCCACGATCCGGGCGAGCAGCGGCGCCGCGTCTGGCTTTTGCCGGGCGTACTCGATCTGCGCCGCGCCCTCGAGCGCAGGCAGGTAGGCGGGACACTGTCCCAGCGCTGCCTGGAAGGCGTCGAGGGCCGCTTGCTCCTGCTTGAGCCCGCCCAGCGCCATCGCCTTGAGCGACAGCAGCCCGCAATCTTCGGGGCGCCCGGCCAAAGCCTGTTGGGCCAGGGCGAGCGCCTGCTGGTTGTCGCCCTGCCGCAGCGCCCCAATGACTTGCGCGCGGCCCGGCGCGGGCTGCTCTTGCGCCGGCGCCGGGTCGACCGCGAGCGCCAGCGATAGAACCAGCGCCGCTTTTCCCATCCAGCCGATCATTAGAAGTTGATTCGCGCCCCCAGCAGCATGTTACGCGGCGGCTGTGTAGCGGTCGACAGGCCGAAATTGCCATCCGGGAGATTTGCGTCCACTCCCGTCAGATTTACGCGGTTGAACACATTGAACGTGTCGAGCCGCAGGTCCAGATCGATGCCCTCCCGGAGCTGGGTTACCTTTTTGATGGTGATGTCGGCATCCGCGTAGCCGGGGTTGCGGAACTGGTTGGGCAGCTCGTTGCCCTCGCTGCTAAAGGTTGGGTTGGGGAAGTTGGCTGCCGTCACGATCGGACCTTTGCCGCCGTTTGCGATGGATTCGTAGTCGCTGCGGCTGTGGCCCTGCCGGTACGAGGCTACATTGGGGTAATCATTGTTGTCGCCGTCCGCGTTGAAATCGCCGCCGCCCGGCGCATAGCGCAGGTTTCCCACGGTCGCGGGCAGCGCGGGGTTGATCAGCTGCGCCGCAAACGGCGCATTTGTAGACACGGTGAACGGTGCGCCCGACTGCAGCACGGTTAACCCAGCGAGCGTCCAGCCGCCCAGCACGGTGCGCTCTAGTCCGTTGTGGGCGTTGATGCCCGGCAACTCATAAGAGACTCCCAGCGAAAACCGGTTCGGCACATCCCAGGGCGAGTTGGCATAGAACTGGTAGTACGGGTACGCCACCGGATAGTTCTGCCAGTCGTCTTCCGAATGCCCGTGCGTGTAAGACGCTGTTAGAAATCCGCGCCGCGCAAAGCGCCCTCTCGCCGCCACAATCAGCGCTTGGTAGTTCGCGATGGCTCCGTTAAATGCGTAGTTGATCGTTCCGAAGCTGGTGTTGAGCCGCGTTTGCGCTCCCGTGCACGCGTTGGTCGCGGCGGTTTCCTTGCAGGTGATGTGCTGGATCAGATCGCCTGTATAAGCATTCACGTCGTTGCCGTAGGCAGTCGCGCCGGTGTTGCCGCCGCCGGTGATCAGGTTGCCGGAGTGCGAGCCCACATAGCCCACGCTCACCACAAAGTCCTGCGTTACCTGCCGGTCCACGGCAAGCGAGAAGTTCAGCGTAAAGGGACTCTTGAGATTGACATCGACGCCCCCAACCGAAATCTGCGAGCCCGCGATGCCTCCCTTTGCATCCAGTGGCTGGCCTTGGAAAGCCGGGTATTGGAACCCAAACGGATAGGTGTTCTGGGTTCCATAGCCGAACACCGGAGCCGCCGTAGTTCCGTTGTTAAAAAAGGTCGGGACCACGTAGGCCGGAGGATTTGCGTTTAAACCGTTTTCTGAGTTACCCAGCGTAAAGTAATCGTGGTAAAGTCCGATGCCTCCGTGCACCAGCCACTTCTCACCCGAGCCCGGCGCGAAGGCAAAACCCGCCCGCGGACTGAACACATAGTTCAGGTCGCTGTTATACACGTGGCTCTGCTGCTGCATGACGCCGTTGGCAACCTGCTGGGGGAAACCGGGGCCCGTGCCCAGGTGGAAGTTGGCCAACACGGTTCCGGCGAGCTTCGGGTAAGCGTTTCCGAAGTTGTCGTAGCGGATGCCGTAGTTCACCGTCAGGTTATGCGATGCTTTCCACGTATCCTCGACGAACGCGCCTCCGGTGGTTTGCTGGTAGCCGTAGTTATGCGCCTTCGGCTGTCCGGAGACGGGGTCGTAGGAAAGACCCGATTCGGAGTAGGGATCGTTATTGATCAAGTCGATCATGTTGCTGAACTGAATGGTGGGTTGTGCGTAGGCCGCGGCGAACAGCGCGACATCGTCGCCGTGCCAGCCCTCATAGCCCATCCGGATGTCGTGCGAGCCGTGGATATAGGTCAGCACATCGCGCCAGTGATAACTGTGCTGCACATAGTCGCCCAGCGCGAAACCGTCGCCAAAGTTGACCCCGAGCCCCGTTACATTCACAACCGGGACGCTGAACAAGCCGCCCGACGGGGCGAACCCCTCGATGCGATTGTAACCGGCAAAGGCCTCGTTTAACAGATTCGGCGAAAAGGTGTGGGTTTCGTTCCCTTGCAGCGAGAAGGTGTAGTAGTTGTTCGTGGTCGCAAAAGCAGGCCGGACGGCAGGGCTGCCGGTCTTGATGGTATCGCGGTAAAACAGCCCGTATACCCGGTCTTTCTTGAAGTATTTATCGATGCGAACGTTGTACTGCTTCGAGTTGTTGGAGCTGGACGAATTGAAGTTTCCCTGGTCGAAAACCGGCGTAGCGCACGGGATGTTGTCGGTACTCGGCGTACCGCAGCCTGTGTTTCCCGCCAGGTTTTGCGCGCCGAAGGCCTGCGAAGCCGTCTGCTGCACGTTGCGGAAGGTGGCGTTAGCCGGCGTGTACTTATTCAGCAGCGCGACTTCCGGGCTGTTCGGCTGTACGCTGTTCGCAAATGCCACAAAGGCCGGGTCCTCATAGGTTTGCAGCGTGCCGCCATTCGAGGTAAGCGAAAGATACGGCTCGTACCCGACAAAGAAGAAGAACTCATGGTTGGGAATCACCGGGCCGCCCAGCCCGAACGACAGGTTGTTTGTATGATAGGGGGCTAGCCGCTGCGGCTGGGGTACGCCGAACTCTCCGCGCGCCTGCAATCCCTGGTACGTGTAGTACTCAGCGCCGAAACCGTGGAACTTATTGCTTCCCGAGCGCGTTGTAATCACGGTTTGGATGGAACTCGCGCGTCCGTAGTCGACCGTATAGGTATTGGTCTGCACCGAGGCTTCCAGCACCGAATCCGCGTTCGGCGTCAGATTGACGACGCCGGGCCGGATGCTGCTGGTGACGTCGAGCCCGTCCACGATGTACAGATTTCCGTTCGCGCCTCGCCCATTCGCGCTCGCATCCACTGAGTTTTCCGGATTGAAGTTAGTCTGCGTACCCGCGCCCAGGCCCGTAACCCCGGGCGTCAGCGTGACCAGCGCCAAAGGATTGCGCGCCGCCAGCGGCAGGTTGCCGAGTGCCGCGCGATCGATGGTCAACTGGTTGCGGCTGTCGGAGGTGTCGAGCAGCGGCGCCTGCCCGGTTACCTGCACCTGTGTTGCGACCTTGCCGACGCTCATGGTGATCGGTACGTTGCGCGTTTGGTCGGTCGTCAGCGTAAAGCTTTGCTGCGACGGACCGAAACCCGAGACGGCGGCGGAAACCTGATAGTTGCCGGGTGCCAAACTGGCGAAGCGGTAAACGCCGGACGCATCGGCCGTTGCTTTCTGGCTGACACCGGTTTCGGTGTTCGTCAGGGTAATCACAGCGCCCCCGATGGCGGCGCCTGAGGGGTCCTGAACCGTGCCTTGCAAACTGCCGCTGAACTGCGCCAGGCACACCGATGCACCCAGTAGCGACGCGAAAAAACAGCTTGCTAGTGTTCTGAACACACTGCGCATCATTCCGCCTCCAAGATCATCTCAAGCGTTCAACTGTGAACTGTCCCAACAAATGGCTGCCGGCAATGACGCCGCGACTGGCGTGCCGCCACTTTAAACATGTGGTTCCAGAGTAGTCAATGGGGATAGACAGGGTAGAGGACTTCGCGAATGCTGGGCAGAGGAGGCCTGGGCCCGGCAACGGCATGAGTGGGCGAACAAACCCTAGAGGTTTGCTCCCGGGGTTTGATGGCACATATCTTTGGCCTGCGAGCGGGCCGATTCCCGGCACGGTGAACAGGCGCCGGGTCTATTTTCGACCCGCCCCGGTCTGCTCTTTCCAGACTAGGCGCACAGCTATCCCGTTCTGCGCTGATTCAGTTCGCGGTGAGTTCCATGCGTCGGGACTGGGCAAGCAGGCTCTTCGGCAGGGCAATGGAATTGCCATGAACCGTTCCGGCGGAAGCGGTGCGGAGAGCCGCGCCGTCAGGCGGGTGGATATGGATGTGGAGGTCGGCGGAGAAGTTTTCCGCGACCTCGACGGTGATCTTCCAGCCGCGGATGGGTTGGGCTTCCGTGGTCCAGGTGATAGCGCCGAAGCGGGTCGGGCAGGTGCGGACGGCGATGCGCTCGCCGGGCAAAAACCAGTGGCAGGGCGCGGCCTTTTGCAGGTGGCACACGGGCTGATCGCTTTCCTCGTAGCACAGCAGCCAGCGCAAGCCGAGGGTGGGCTGAAGCGTGCTGTTGATCACTGCGGACCAGCCATAAGGGCTTTGCTCGCCGGGGTAGGATCCGGGCAGGTAGGCGTCCTCGGGCGCGTAGCGGTTGCCGGAGTCGGCGCCGAAGCACACGAGCGCGTAGAGGGCCAGCAGAAAGGGCCGGTAGTCGTCCTGGCGGATGCGCCCGGCGAGCGTGCCGTGGGCGGTGAAGTTGCTGGTACGGGCGTTGGGGCCGTCGGTGTTCAGGCCGCAGATTTGGAGGCCAGACAGCGCGCGGTGCTTGAACTGGCCTGCGTCCAACGCGGGGTCGCCCCAGTCGGCGAGGAACCAGTCCTCCATGAAGCGGTGATTCTCGTAGCTGGTCAACTCAGTGGGTTTGCGTGCGATGTCGTTGGGCTCAAAGGGAGTGATGCCGGCGGCGCGCATCGCGGGGTTGCTCGCGGCGATGGTGGCCTGGAGCGAGCGCTCGATATTCGCGCGCATCTCCTCAGCAAGCGCGGTGTAGCGGGCGCTCAGGGCCTGATGCTCGAGCTTAGCCGTGGCGCCCAGCACGCGGGCGTGTTCGCGCAGCCCGCGCCACACGTTTGCCGCGTTCTGGTAGTAAAAAGGGTGGGACTGCGGGAAATCGTTGTCCGGGTCGCCCAGGTCGGCTTCCGGCGAGCCCCAGATGAGGCCGAAGCGCCGGTCGGGAAGCGGGTAGTGCTGCTTGCCATACTCATAGCGCTGGAGCACATAGGCCAGCATGCGCTCCAGCGTTGGTAAGCGCTGCTCCAACGCGGCGAGGTCGCGGGTGTAGTCCCAGGCTCGGGCGTTGTTCCACAGGAAAAGACCCACGTTGAGGGGCGCCTCCACTTGCTCCTGCGTGTTGTACAGGAAGTTACCATCCGGCAGGATGTAGTGGGCGAGGTAATGGTTAAAGTAGGGGTCGCTTTCCGCGGTCAGGTTCCAAAGCTGGTGGGCCCAGATGAACTCATACGCCGCGACCGGGAACAGCGCGTGGCTGCGCTCGGGAATTTTGGTGTACGCGCCCTCGCCGACCTGGTAGGTGGGATTGAGGCCGCGGTAGGAGCAGCGGGAAAGCGTGATGCCGGCGCGCGCCGCGTCCAGCAGCCAAGGGTCGGGGATCTCGACCGGCATGGTGTTCTCGTAGAAGTCGTGCCAGCGATTCCAGATGCCGGCGAGCGAGGAGAAGAACCGGCCGGCGTCGCAGTTCCAGTAGTGGTCTTCGTAAACGTCGTTTTCGCCCGGGCCCGCGACCGCGACGCTGGGCGGGTTCAGGCTCGCGCCGTTGCCTTCTTCGCGCGCGCCGATGTTCGTGGTTGTGCGCTTGACCCGCACCCGCGCCATGGGCTGGGCTTCCACGCCCGGCGGCAGCAACATCATGACTTCATAGCCGGCGTTGTGGGCCGCGTTCCACACGCCGGTGTCGGCGACCGGCAGATAGCCGCCGAGCAGGGTGCGCTTGCTCCAGCCGGGCTCGTAGCGGTAGCGGCTCGGGTCGTCGAAAGGCAGGAAACGCTCGGGGTCGAACAGCGCGCCTTCCAGGTCCGGGGCCCAGTCGTTTTGCGGATTCCGCGCGGGCTGGCGGCTTGTGCCGTCGGCTTGGAGGTAGACCGAGCGCAGCGGGCCGGCCTCCTCGTTGGCCACCAGCGACCAGCCGATATATTCCGGTCCAAGGGCGGCGACGTTTTCGTAGCAGGGATCCTCATGGGAGCGCAGGATGGAGGCGCCCGCGAGGTCGGGGCCGGGAACCTGGCCGCGCTGGAGTTTCGCGGGCTGGGGGAACGGCCGGGGCCGAATCTGCGCGAGGTCGCCGATGCCTTTGGGGATCAGAGCGATCGTTCCGCCGCGTTCGGTGACGTAGGCGATGGCTCCGCGGTGGGTTGCATGCTTTTCAAACACGGCGGTGGCCACGCCGTTGATCTCGACGGTGGTCATGAGCTGCCAGCCGCCGACCGCGTCGCCCGGGGCCAGTGTGGCAGGCTTGTCCGCGCGCCGGACCTCGGCGCGCCCGTCGGCCAAGCC
>CAXTVG010000002.1:0-30660 GCA_964247505.1 uncultured Acidobacteriaceae bacterium | reverse complement strand
ACTACACCGGCTCGTTCCTGTTTCATTTAGCAGAAATGTACGCGGTCCGGCACCGGGACCAACCAGCGCCCTCGAGCGCGCCCGCGCCGGTCGAAATCGGTGGCTACGCGCTTGCGCTCGACCCGGAGTTCGCGACGGCTTTCGCCAACGCGGGCGGGCTCCAAATGCAGTTCAACCTGCGCGGCGAAACCGAGCCGCGCAACGATAACTGGTGGACGCCGCTCGGTGTGGTCCGCATCGCGCGCGCCGGCTGGGATACCCGGCTAGGCCCGTCGGACGGAGCGCAGACCGCCTCAACCGCCGTGAGCTTCGCGCCGGAGTTTCTACGCGGCGGCCAGTGGGTTCGCATGGCGGAGCTGCCCGCTGAGTACCGCGCTCGCTGGAGTGTGCAGCTGGTGAACCCCGCGATCGTGCGCTGCACACTCGAGTACCGCCCCGTCGCCGGAAAGCGCGGGCCCGTGTTCCGCGACCGTTTCACCCTTACCCCGGATGGAGTGCTCTCAACCGTGCAGCAGACCGGAGGCACCCCGGTGCGATGGGCCATGACCTGGCCGCTGCCGGTCGACGACGGCCGCCCTCTGCGTACACACGTGACCCAGCTCATCGCCGAAACCGCCTATCCCGGGAGCTCTGACACGGAGAGCTTTCTGGCTCTCGATCCCGGGCGCAACAGCGAAGAGGAGAAAGTGCGCTCCACCTACGGCGACCTGCTCCCGGTCCGTTTCGAGAGCTCGGGCGCGCTCTCGCATACGTTCGTCTACCCTCACGACAGCTCGCAGCCGGATGCGGAGCGCGTATTGCAAAGTTTTCGCTTGGCGCCGCAAGGCTTCGAGTCGGCGCTTGGGCGCGTCGAGGGCGACACCTACGTCAGCCGCAGCTTTGCAGGCGGGCGCGCGAAGCATGTGCGCCTGAGGGGAGGTGCCGAGATCGAATTCAGCCGGCTGTGCGGTTTCGTTGCCCAGCTACGCGGTGGCGGCGTTTCGGCGCTGGAAACAGACCGGGCCGTAACCGCTCGCTGGAGCAGGCATGCTTACCGGCTAAGTGCGTATCACCCGCTTTACATAGAGCCGTAGATTTTTGGGAAGGGTCTGCATCCGGCGGCTTTGGGAGTTGAGGCTCGTTCACAATTCAGCGTTGGAGCGCCAGTATTGTCCATTCCGACCGGGTAAGTTAAACGGAGTTAATTGCCCCCCTCCGTGCAGTTAACCCGTTAACTCCATCCCCGGTGAAAATTTCGCGGCGCGGCTTCACACAAGGGGGTTTCTCTTTTATAAGCACTGGACCGGCGTAAACGCATACACAGCAACCTGCTGAAGCGCCCCGCTGCCTTGTTAAGCATTGCAGAGCGGTCGAGGCTGCTCTAGACTCCTGATCGTGATTCTCTCTTGCGATTCCCTGTGAACATACATTCGTCCACTCCTTGGAAAACAGCGCACGCTTGCCTTTGGTTGGCGTTGCTGCTGGCCTCGTGCACCAGCGCCCAAGCGCAATCGCTGCAACTCGGCGGCCCAGGCGCGGAGGTCAGCAACCGGCACGCCTCCCTTGTGTTCGGCGGCGGCATCGTTGCCATGCAGGCTTCGCAGTTCGAAGTGCAAGCGGAGGCGGGCACTCCTGAGCAGTTCTCGTCCTGGGACCGGATGCTCTCCTCCGGGGTGTCGGTCGATACGGAAGTGACCCCGGTACGGCCGGGCATCGTGCGCGTGGAGTGGACCGTGAAAATACCCGAGCGCATGCAGCTGACACGCGTCGCCGCCCGGCTCGAGTTCGAGCCCGGCGACCCCGCGGCTTGGACGGCGGCGCGTACTGCCTTTCACTGGATTCCCCAGATCCGGCTTTCTCCCGAGCAGGTTTCGGCGGACCATGTCTTTCGCTCACCCGCGGCGATCGTGACGGCCGGCCATACCGGCGTCGCGGTCATCCCCGATCTCGAAACACTCGCGGATAACCGGCCCGTGTCCTCATTTATGGACCTGCGCTTTCCCGACCATGGGCCTCCTTCGATCTGGTATGGGTTCGAAGCGACCAAGCCGGCAGGCCATCGCTACTTCGCCCCTACCGGTGCCGGCTTCGCGCCCGCCAATTCTCAACTTCGCTTCGCTTGCTATGTGCTTATCTTTCAGGACGAAACAGCGCAGCAGATGCTGCGCGGCACGGTCGGTTTTCTCTGGGAAAAGTATGGCCGCCAGTACAGCAAGATGCTGCTCCCTCAAACAGTCGCCTTCGGGACGGCCGCGCAAGACGCCTACCCCATGGCGCTCACTCACTTCTGGTCGCCGGGACCTAAACCGGGAACCGGCGGTTTCAGCGAAAGCAGCTCTTTCGATCAGTCCACGGGGACCTGGGGCGGACGGTGGACTAAGGGTGATGTCTGGTTCCAAAGCTGGTTCAATAACATGCGCACAGCGTATGGGCTTCGGTACTGGGGCGGCCGGCTGCGCAAGCCGGAGTGGACCGCACACGCGGGGGAGATTGCCAACCTGCTGATGCAATCGCCCTCAGAACGCGGACTATTCGCGACCGTTTATTTTTCAGAAACCAAGAAATGGAATATCGCGGCGCAGGGCGGCGGCGGAGATTACTACTACATTCCCGACGACGCATGGGCTGCCCTTTGGCTGCTGCGCTACGAGCAGGATTTTGAACCGGTAGCCGGGGCCGGCGAGCGCTTACTCGCGCTCGCGCACACGCTGCTGCGGCTGCAATCTCCCGATGGGGGATTTCCCGCGCGTGTGCACGAGAAAACGCTCGTGCCGGACCCGCTTCTGAACGGAACCGCCTCGGAAGCCATGCCTCTCTGGTTTCTTGCCGAGATGATCCAGGCGGGCCGCCTGCCGCCCGCGGAGATAGATCAAGCTACGGCCGCGGTTCGCCTGGGTGCCAAGCATCTGCGCGAGCATGTTATCGCTCCGGAGCGGTTCGAGGACTTTGAACTGTATTTCTCCTGCTCACCAAAGCCGGTCAACTATTTCGACGCGATAAGTCAATTGCACGGCGAATCCAATCTCGCGATGCAGTGGACCGCCGAAGCGCTGCTGGCCGCGTACCGGCTGGATCAAGATCCTGCCGACTTATCCGGTGCCGAGTTTTCGCTCGATATGATGAGTTTGTTTCAGCAGATATGGAATCCGCCGTACTTGCACCTGTATGCTTTCGGCGGCTTCGGCGTGATGAACACCGACGCCGAATGGAACGACGCGCGGGAAAGCCAGTTCGCTGAAACCTACAGCCGCTTTTATGAGGAAACCGGCAACCCGGAATACATGGAGCGCGGCATCGCGGCCCTGCGCGCCTCGTTCACCCTGATGGTGATACCGGAAAACAGACTTGTCTCCCCCGCGACCTTCACCGGCTCGTCGCGCGACGTGGAAATCGAGGGAGGAGAGTCGGAGAACTACGGGCATACCGGAGGCGACGATCGTGCTTTTCAGACAGGCTTCGATTGGGGATCGGGCAGCGCGCTTGCCGGAGCCGCGTACTTCAAGCGCCGCTATGGAGATTTGTTCATCGATGGCCGGCATCGGACTGCTTTCGGCATCGACGGCACCGTCGTGAAAGCCCAAACATGGGCCGGAGACGCGGTCGACATGACGACCGGCAATTTAAATCCGGAACACGCGGAGGACATGCGCATTCGCACTGGAGCCCAGAATGCACTCGGACTGAACATACGGAAGACGCCAGTGAGCGCTTCCAATCCTTAAGGGTGGCCGACGATGGAAAGCACAACAGCCTCCGCCGAAACTCCACTATTCACGCGGACGCGCAGCCACAGAGCGATCGGTCAGGGTGCTTTCTCGTCGTTGTCGCTGGCGACACCTATCGATATTTTCCAGGCCGGATCACCCAGCGGCCCAGTAGATTCTAGTTTGGAAAGGCTTCCCCTATGAAGCAGGCAATTTTGATCACCAGCGGCGATCTGCGCCAGTCCGCAAACGAAGTGTGCTGGCCGGCACAGTCGGCGCTGGAGCGCGATCTAACCGCGGCCTTTGCGCGGGAGGGCGTTGTGCTCACGCGCGCTTTCCCGGTGGACAGTGGGCACGGATTTATCTCGAGCCAGCGCATGGGCATGGACATTTTCGCCACGATCGATCCGGAAGCGAACCTGGTATTCGCGACCGCCGCGTGGCAGTACACGCACCACGTGCTCCCTGGCATGCGCGACCATCGCGGGCCGATCCTGACCGTGGCCAACTGGTCGGGCCAGTGGCCGGGCCTGGTCGGATTGCTCAACCTGAACGGGTCGTTGGTCAAGGCGGGCGTGCGCTTCAGTTCGCTGTGGAGCGAACGCTTTGACGATGCCTGGTTCCTAGAGAAGCTGCACGAGTGGGTGAGCACGGGAACCGTCACGCACGACCTATCGCATGTGCGCGACCTCGACCCAACCGCGCTGCCCGGCGATGAAGCGCAGATCGGCACGAAGCTGGCCGAAGACCTGCTCCGGCGTAAGGCCATCCTGGGCGTGTTCGACGAAGGCTGCATGGGCATGTACAACGCCATCATCGACGACGAGCTTTTAAACCCGTGCGGCTTCTACAAGGAGCGCCTGAGCCAGTCGGCGCTGGTCGCGGCCATGCGCGAGGTGAGCGATGCGGATGCCGCCGCGGTCCGGCGCTGGCTCGACGGCAAGGGCGTGCGGTTTACACTCGGCAGCGACAGCGCCACGGAGCTCACGGAAGAGCAGCTGCGCCAGCAATGCAGGATGTATGTCGCGGCGATGCGTATGGCGGACCGGTTCGGGTGCGATGCGATCGGAATCCAGTACCAGCAGGGGCTGAAGGACATGGTTCCGGCCTCCGACCTGGTGGAGGGCCTGCTGAACAATCGCGAGCGTCCGCCGGTGTTCGAGGGGCAAAGGGAGTTATACGCGGGCGCGCCCCTGCCCCATTTCAATGAGGTCGACGAGTGCGCCGGAGTAGACGCGGTGGTGACGAACCGGTGCTGGACTGCGCTGGGCCTCGACCCCTCGACGACGCTCCACGATGTGCGCTGGGGCGAGCCGTATCCCGCGGGCGGCGAGTTCGTGTGGGTGCTGCAGATTTCGGGCGCGGCACCTGCGAACCACTTCGCCGGCGGGTACGCGGGGGCGACCAGCGACCGGCAGCCGCCGATGTACTTTCCGCTGGGCGGCGGCAGACTGAAGGGCGTCGGGCGTGCGGGCCGGATCGTTTGGAGCCGCGTATTCGTCGAGGGCGGCGCGCTTCATGCGGACCTGGGAACCGGCTCGGTCGTCGAGCTGCCGGAAGAGGAAACACAGCGCCGCTGGGCCCAAACCACGAGCCAGTGGCCGCTGGTCAGCGCCGTACTCGACGGGGTCACGCGCGACGCGCTGATGGCACGGCATCGCGCGAACCATGTCAACATAGCGTATGCCGACGAACCAGATCGGGCGCTGGCCCTGAAAGCTGCGATGTTTCACCGGCTCGGTATCCAGGTACACCTGTGCGGCGCGCGCACATTGGATAGAAATCGGCGGGATCAAGGATGAAAATCACCAAAGCGGTTGCAAAGAGCACGATAGTCGGTGCGCTCGGAGGCCTGCTTTTCGGCTTCGACACGGCAGTCATTTCCGGCGCAACGGCGCAGCTCACCGCGCAGTTCCACCTGTCCGCAGGAATGCTCGGCTTTACTGTCGCCAGCGCGCTCTGGGGCACCGTGGTCGGGGCCATCTTCTCCGGCATTCCGGGGCAGCGGTTCGGCCGCCGCGACAGCCTGCGCGTGATGGCGCTGTTTTATGTCATCTCCGCCATCGGCTGCGCGCTGGCCCCAAACATCGACGCGCTGCTCATCTTCCGCTTCATCGGCGGCCTCGGCATCGGCGGCTCGTCGGTGCTCGGCCCCATGTACATTGCTGAGATTGCCCCCGCGGAGTGGCGCGGGCGATTGGTGGGCTTTTTTCAGGTCAATATCGTCATCGGCATTCTGCTGGCCTACACCTCCAACTACCTGCTCGGAACCCTCCAACTCGGGGCGGCGGAGTGGCGCTGGCAGCTTGGCGTGTCGGGGATCCCAGCCCTGCTGTTCGCGGCCGCCCTGTTTGCCATTCCGCGCAGCCCGCGCTGGCTCGTGATGCGGTCCCGCACCGCGGAAGCGCGCGAAGTGCTGCGACTCGCTGGAATGCAGGATGCGGAAAGCGCGATCGAGGAGATCCAAGCCTCGCTGCGCTTTGAGTCCCAGGGCGGCGAGGATTCGCTGTGGAAGTGGAAGCACCGGCTGCCAATCTTTGTCGCCATCACGGTCGGCATGTTTTGCCAGCTCACGGGCATCAACGCGGTGCTCTATTATCTCAATGATATCTTCGCGCTGGCCGGGGCGAGCAAGGTTTCGAGCGACGCGCAGGCGGTTGCCGTTGGCGCGGTCAACCTGGTCGCGACCCTGCTCGCCATGTCGGTTATCGATAAATTCGGCCGCAAAAAACTGCTGCTGACCGGTACCGTCGGGCTCGCGCTGTGCCTCACCGCAATCGGCCTGCTATTCCAGACCCACACCCATCTGCACTGGCTGGTTTGGTTGCTGATGAGCTATGTCGCGCTGTTCGCCATCTCGCACGGCGCGGTGGTGTGGGTGTACATCAGCGAGGTATTTCCAACCCGCATTCGCGCCAAGGGGCAAAGCCTCGGCAGCTCTTCGCACTGGATCGCGAACGCGGTGATCTCGCTGGTCTTTCCCGTGCTCGCCAAACGCTCCGGTGCCGCGCCGTTCTTCCTGTTCGCGGCCATGATGGTCCTGGACTTCGTGCTTGTCTGGTTCTTCTATCCAGAAACAGCCGGGGTCTCGCTCGAGCGAATGCAGAGCCGTCTGGAAACGGAATAGCAAATCAAGCGGGGAAGCTACATAGGAGATACATGAAGGTACTGGTAGTGAATCGCAAGCTTATCTCGCGGGCAGCCGCCGCTTTGTTCTTCGCGCTTACCCCGCTGCCGGCACTTGTCGCCCAGGCCGGTTTGCCGGATATCACGCAGCAGCAGACCTACACCCTGCACCACGCTTCGAGCTACTCGGCCGTCGGCGCAAATAAGGACGCCTACGAGATTGTGCCGGGCCAAACATTTACGGTCCTCGATGTCGACGGCCCTGGGCTGATCTCGCATATATGGTTCACGATCAGCGACTCGGAGCCCTATCACCTCAAGCGCATTATCCTGCGCATGTACTGGGACGGCGAGGATACACCAAGCGTGGAAACCCCCATCGGCGACTTCTTCGGCCTTGGGCTCGGAGAGTACTTCGAATGGCAGTCGGAGTTGCTTTCGGTGGGCAGCAGCAAGGCGCTCAACTCCTTCTTTCCGATGCCTTACCGCAAACACGCCCGTATTACTGTCACAAACGAGGGGAAGGACTCGGTTTCCAGCCTATACTACAACGTTGACTACCGCACCGACAGCAAGCCGCTCTCGCCCGAAACCCTGTATTTTCACGCCCAGTACCGCCAGGCCCAGCCCAACCATGGATGGACAAACCAGTGGTACGAAAACGGCGATCCAAATGTGAACTACAAGCGCAACCTGGATGGCAAGGATAACTATGTGTGGCTCGACGCAAAAGGCCATGGCCAGTACCTCGGCGTGACTATGTCGGTGCTGCAGAACCAGGATGGCTGGTGGGGAGAGGGCGACGATATGTTTTTCATCGACGACCCGGACCACCCGACGATTCTCGGCACCGGAACGGAAGACTACTTTCTCGGCGCGTGGAACTTTGGCGGGTCGTCCTTTGCTTATCCTTTTTACGGAGCGCCGGTCGTCGGTAAGGAGTTAGCCGGCGGCCGCTCGAGCGTATACCGCTTTCACTTTGACTCACCGATCCCCTTCAAGAAGTCTTTCAAGGCCACCATCGAGCACGGTCATTCCAACCACCGCTCCGATAACTTCTACTCCGTCGCCTATTGGTACCAGGCCGAGCCGCACGCTCCGTTTCCGCCGCTTCCCTCCATGGATGACCGCATCCCTACGCTTGAGATTGTAGGCGGCCCCGGCAATGAAAGTCCAAACAGCGACGTGAAGGGGCTTTCTCCAAAATAGGAAGGGGAATTTTGAGAGCTTTTCGTTGGGGCGGTAAATCATCCTAAGTAGCGAAAAGCTGTTGGCCTGGCTGGTGGCTTCCCTGCTAATTGCCGCCGGGCGGCTTCAACCCGAATCACTCAGCCTTGCCAACAGTGCTGTCTCCGTACGCCTTTTGCAGAATGAAGAAGGCTTGCTTTTTCTGCCCATCTTCGGAGATAAGACCTTTGCGGTTGTAGCCGTCCTGGAGTTTGGGAATGTTGCGGGTGGTCGAGCGAAAGTCATAGAGGATCCTGGGCGTGATCCGACGGAGTTGGGGAATTTTTGAGAACATGACGAGCTGCTGCTTGTACACGTCGGCCTGCTGCTCTTCCGTCCAGCGCTGAGTGACCGGGCCGTGGTTGCCGTATTTGGCCTCGGCACCGAATTCGCTCATGATGATGGGCTTTTGCGGAAGTACCCAGTGAATGGTGTCCGCGTCTGCGGGCGCGCCGCCGTACCAGCCGATATATTCATTCACGCCGACAACGTCGAGCACGTCGGCCAAGGAATCGTTGAGAGTAGCGGTGTTTCCCTGGATGTGCTCTGAATTAAGCGCGGAGGTGATAAGGCGGGTGGAGTCGAGCTGCCGGGCTTCGTCCACCAGGCCGGTCAGAAACTTTGTGCGGGTTGGGTTATTGCTGGTTTCGTTGGATACGGACCAGAGTATGACGGAAGCTTTGTCGCGGTCGCGGCGAATCATCTCCTGGAGCATGGCGGCATCCTTGGCATAGACCTCGGGCTTATCGAAGGAGATATGCTGCCAGTTAGGAATTTCGGACCAGATCATGACGCCGTCGCGGTCCGCGGCGCGGGTCATGCGCTCGTCGTGGGGATAGTGACACAAGCGGGCAAAGTTGGCGTGCAGGTCTTTAAGAGCGCCGAAAATTGTGGCGACTTCCTGGTCGTCGTCGACGCGGCCGCCCACAATTGGAGCCTCGGCGTGGAAGTTGACGCCGTTGAGGAATACGGGTTCTCCATTGAGGAGAATGTGTGTGCCGTCGACGCGAATGTCGCGGAAGCCGATGTCGTCGGTGAGCGAATCGCGCTGCGCGTCGGCGCCGGATGCGAGCATGACTTTATAGAGCTTGGGACTTTTCGGAGACCAGAGGGTGAGCTTGCCGGCCTTCACGGTAAAGGGGGCGCGGCCATCGACGCCCGTTTCGAGCGCGGCGTGGACCTGGGCTTCGGGGATATCGAGGGTGACCGGTGTCCCCGCGGCGCCGTCGAGGACATGCACGTAGCCGGTAAGGGTTGTGTTGCCGGGCTGCCAGGCGGGGCCGTGCTCCAGGTGGACGTCGTAGTCGTCAATAAAAGCTGTGGGAACGGTGACGAGCGAAACGTCGCGCGTAAGTCCGCCGTAGTTAAACCAGTCGTAGCCGACGGAGGGAATGCCGTCTACGAGGCGGGTGGCGTCTACGGCGATCACCACGAAGTTAGAGCCGGGATGAAGCACGGCGGTCACTTCGCAATCAAACGGAGTAAACCCGCCTTCGTGATCGCAAACCCGCTTTTGATTGACCCAAACGTGCGAGCGGTAGTTGGCCGCACCGATGTGAAGAAAGGTCCGCGTGCCGGGTTTGGGCTCCGCGTCGAAGTCCCGCTCGTACCAAAGGACGCCCTCGTAATTAAAGAGCTGCGGAACCTGGGTGTTCCAGTCGCCTGGCACCTTGAGAGTAGGCGCGGTAGCGAAATCGTACTCTTCGTTATGCTTGCCGCTCGAGATATTAGGGTGGGTATTCAGGGCGTATCCGCGGTCGTTGATCGCGCCCGTGTCGGTGTAAAGATCTCGTGCGGGCGCTTGGTCTACAAGATAATGCCAGTCTCCGTCCAGGCTGGTCACAGCGCGCCGGTCGACGCCGACCAGCAGGGTTTGGAATGGCTGCTGCCCGAAAGCCGGCAGCGCCATCGCGAAAAACGCGGCGGCTGCGATAAGTTGAAGGAGCGAGAAGCGGGAAAGCTTGGCACTGGACAATAACTGCATCATTCTGGCAACCTCAGGAAATTCAGTCTATGTCAGGGCGGCGACTCCCCTGCGCGCCCACGGAACCGTTCAGCGGACTTCCGTCGTACAGGAACCGGCACTCTTCCGTGCGCCGCGTGGTCATGCCGTCCATAATCGTGTACTCGCGCACATACCCTGTCCGATCGCCGCGCCAGAGTGATACGCCGGCATAGGTGCCATCCTTGCGCAGAATGTAATAAACCATCTCGACGAAACGCAAAGCGGCCATGTCGTTGTTGTATGCCTTTGCGATACGCCGCAGGGCATCCATGCCGGCGTCCTCGGGCGACATACCCATGCGCATGTTTTCAACGATCGTGTGCGCTCCCGCGATTTTGATGTTGGCTTCGGCGCTGCCGCTGGAACCGGCGGAGCCGACATCGGGGTCGAGGAAGCAGCCGGCGCCGAGGGTGGCGATATCGCTCGCGACGCCGGGCATTCTCCAGGGCCGGCCGCTGGAGGTGCAGGCTGAGGAGATTTGGCCTTTGCTGTCGACCGCGGCAGCGTACACGGGTTCGGCGCTTGGCGCGACCGAGTCGAAGGCCGCGCGCCAGGTCATGGCCGGCTCAATCCCGGCCTCCGCTGCGAGCGGTTCGAGCGTGTGGACCAGCCGGTCAAGTTGCTCTTGAGAACTGGGCAAGCTGTGCATGCGGCGCGCCGGCTCAGGCCATGAGGGATCGAAGACAGCGCCCGCGAGCAGATCCGGAGAGGCCTGGACACGCTTCCAAAGAGCATAGTTCTTGCGTGTGCGGTCGGTGAGAAGATCCTCGGTAGAAAAACCCTGAGCGAGCGCGAACTTCTGCGCGTCCGAGCCGGCCAGCAAGGCATTGCCGGTGTGGTCCATCAGCGCGCGGGCTAGTTGGGAGGCATTCCGGATCCCGCCGACCGCTGCTACGGCCGCCGCGCGCCGCGTCGGTCCGTGCAGGCAGCAGGCGTCAAGCTGCACTTCGCCCTGCGCGTTTGGCAGTCCGCCCAAGCCCGTGGAGTGGTCCTGCGGGTCGTCCTCCTGGCTCTTGCAAAGATGCAAAACTGCATCGAGCGGATCGCTGCCTTCCGAAAGCATGCGGAAAGCCGCGTCAATACTCGTTGTCTTCGTTGCTTTGCAGAGCAGAGCAGGCAGTCTGGGGATCTTTGGCCGCTGCGGCTTCTCGTGGCCGTGGTGCATGTGGCTCATTTCCTGCATCTGGGCATTGCCGCTCCTGAGGCCAAGCGCCAGCGATGCCGAAGAGGAAGCTGCGGTCGAGAGAAAATACCTGCGGGTTAAGTCCAAATACCTTGCTCCAATCAAAGAATAGAAATAGGGCTTGGCGCTGCTGCACCCCACGCCACGCCCCGCTTTCAGCTAATTTGCCTGAAAGCTCCACTGCTGCCAAGGATTGCCCTGGTACAAATACTGGTCGACTTGCGTTTCATTTGTCTTGTTTGCGCCATCGATGTCGAGCGCCAGCCCGCTGTTTACGTTTGTCAGCTCGAAGCTTCCGCCGCCGACGGAAGTGACACGCCATTGCTGGTTGGTCTGGTTATTGGCGGGATACTGGTCCACGAAAGCGCTGTTTCCGCTAGAAGCTCCCGTAACTTCGAGCAGCTGCCCACTCGCCATATTCGTCAGGGTGATGATGTTATTGCCCAGGTTGTTCACTTTCCATTGCTGGTTGGTGCCGTTGTTGAGCGTGTAAATTTCCATGACGATGCTTTTCTGCGTGGAATATGCAGGATCGTCGAGAGCCGTGCCGCTGAAAGGGCTGACAATTGCATACGTGCCGTTGGGAATCAGGTTCGTGGACGGAAGCTCGCCATACACGCAGAGCTGCCCGCTATTCGTTTGCTGGTAGCCAAAGCTGGCCAGGTACACCTTGCCGTTCGCAATGGTTGGCGGGATGAACTTGGCATAGTAGCTGCAAGAGTCACGCGCGGCATTTTGTTGGCTCGTCCAGAGCAAGTTCATATTACCGGCGTCATAGCATACAGAATACCCGGCACGGTCGTATGCCAGGCGCCTTGGCCGTCGGTTCCGCCGGTCGTGTTGGTGGAGGCCCAGAGAATGCCATTTGAGTTGCCGTTCGCGGACAACGAGAGCGATGCGCCAGGGTGGGCGATAGCCTGAATCGACAACTTATATTTTGGATTGGTACTGAAGGTGGATCCATTGAAGGCGAAGACCTTTAGGTAGTCGTTCTGGCCCCAAAGGTAAAGGTTGCCGTTCCAATAGTTGAGTGAGTGAATGTGAGAGGAGGTCGCCTGCCATCTTTGGACGGCTGTGCCGTCGCCGAGGTGGCCCATGTCGCCGGTTTTGACCAGGTGCAGGTAGCCGTCCTTGCCGCCGCCCACAACAAGACCGGTGCCGGGGATTAAGACCGGACCGGAGGCGGTGAGGTCCGCATCCCCCTGGTTAAGGTTGTCATAGTCGGAAGGGGTATGCCAGTCCTGCAGCGCGAGCGTGCTGCTCATCTTAAGGAACGACTCGCCAAAGTTTGTATTGCCATCCCAGGCGCCGTTTCCGGTGATCAGGTAGACACTGCCTGAACTATCGGCCGCGGGGCCATTCCCGGACTGCCAGATAGCGCCTTGCTTGCTGGGAGATGGATCGAAGACCGCGACCTGGGACAGGTTGGAAGCGTTATAGGCAAAGGTATATCCGCCATATGTGCCATTGTCGCAATGGCTGGCAAAAGCAATATAAATGTTACCGTTCGAAAGCAGGAGGCCGGTTCTCTGTATCTGGTAGGTGGAGCTGAATCCGCCGGTGGACAGCGTCGCGGGACTGCCGGCCTTGTCGGCGCCAGTGGCGAGGTTGAGCGCGTGCAGCTGGTGGGAGGCGCTGCCGTTCCACGTTTCGGTGACTACGTAGAGCGTGCCGGAGCTGGGGTCGATCACCGGTGTGCTCATGATGCCGGAGCTGGCCAGGACATCCGAGCAGCTGAAGCCGACATCCTGGACCCGAAAAGCAGTCCCCAGAGTGACGTGCCAGTACAGCGCGCCGGAGTCCGCGTCAAAGGCATAAACGCTGTTGTTGGCGGTAGCGATGAAAACGACGTTGTGGGTTCCGCCGGCGATGCTCACGTTCGCCATATACAAAGGCTGGGCGTAGACCTGGTCGTCTACGGCAACTTTAAACAGCAGGCCGAATTGGCTCTGTCTTACAGTGGATGGGTTCAGAATCGTTTCGGTCGAGTTCACGCCGTCGCGATTGTTGTCGTTGTGCTGCGTCAGGACGCTGGTTTGGGCGCGAGCCGCTCCCGCGAGCAAGAGCAGCAGTGTGCCGGTGCAGCCTAGAACCGCGGCAGCTCGCCGGGGAAACGCAATCAACTTTGCCATGCAGCCTCCCGTAGGTACGTGGAATCAGAGTTCAAGATAGCCGCGCCGCGCCGCAATTGCGACGCAGTGGGCGCGGTCGCTTGCGCCGAGCTTGTCCATGATGTGACGCAGGTGGGCTTTCACTGTTTGTTCGCTGATGAACAGTAGCTTGCCGATACCGCGATTGCTGTTTCCCATGGAAACATGCTTCAAAATCTCACTTTCGCGCGGGGTGAGCGGCTGCTCTGACAGGTAGGCGGCAAGCTGGGCTGCCACAACGGGCGGAATATATTTACCTCCTGCGTGCACGGCACGGATCGCTTCCAGCATTTCGCCGGGCACCATGGTTTTAAGCATGTAGCCGCGCGCCCCGGCCGCAAGGGAGCGCGCGATGCCGGCGTCGCCCTGAAAAGTGGAGAGCATCAGGAGCCGAGCCTCTGGGTAAACTGCGCGAATAGCGGCAAGAGCCTCAATGCCGGGAATATCGGGCAGCCGGACATCCATCAGGGTCACGTCGGGAAGGTGCTCGTTATAGGCGAGAATGCCCTCTCGCGCGGTCGAGGCCTGGGCAACGAGGCGCATGTCGTTCTGCGTGCTCAAAATAGCGGCCAGCCCTTCGCGAAAGGCCGGGTGGTCATCGATGCTGAGGATGTTAATCATTGAAGTGAACGCGCTCCTCGAAACGTATCTGCAAGGTACGACAGGGCCCGGACGGGAAATCGAAAAAAGCGCCAAGCGGAGGCCGGGCGCGACTGCTCCTCGTAGGCCACCGCGCCCAGCAATGCAATCTCGATGACGGTGCCATGGGGTACATGGGGCATAATGCGCAGCTGGCCGCCGATGGATTCGGCGCGCTCGCGCATGCCGGGAATGCCCCAATGGCCGCTGCGCCCGGACTTCTGCGTTTGCCGGTCGATTCCGCGACCGTTGTCGCTGACGCTCATGTAAAAGTGAGCAGGCTGGTACACAATATCGATCCGGATAGTATCGGCCCCGGAATGCTGGACGGCATTGGCCACGGCTTCCCGGGCAATCCGCTCCACCTCGTTCTGCACCAGAGGACGCAGGTTCATGCGGACACCGACGCTCTGGATTTGAGGCTCTAAACCGGCAGGCAGCTCCATCTCGCGCAAGGCAAGCACCAGTGCAGCATCGAGCGAGTCCGGGGCCGTGGAGGGCGAGCGCAGATCGTCCAGGGCCTTGCGGCTCTGCTCGGCGATTTCGCGCAAGCGCTGCGAAGCATGACCGAGCATGGAGGGAGCCGAGGCCTGCTGCGAGGCGGCGTACATCTGCATGGAAACTCCGAGCATGCCTTGCAGCAGCGTGTCGTGCAGCTCCCGTGCGATGCGCGTGCGCTCCTGCAAGCGCTCCTGCAAGCGGGCATTGATGCCGGCGCTGACCTGGGCGACGCGCAAACGGTGCAGCTGCGAGATGCAGGCGGCGGCGAGCAGCGCGAGCAGGGTAAGGAACCAGCCAGTCTGGTAGAAGTGCGGCGTTACCCCGATGAGCAGGGCGCTTTCTTCCGGGCTCCAGTTGCCGTAGCCGTCAGAGTGGGCGACACGGAAGGTGTAACGGCCGGGCGGGATGCCGGTGTAGGTGGCTTCGCGCAGGGCGCTCCCTTGGATCCAGCCTTTATCCCAGCCTTCGAGCCGGTAGCGGAAGTGGATACGATTGGGGATCTGGAACTCCGGAAGCGTGTAGCGGATGGTGAGCCGATGACGGCCAGGCGGCACGGTGAGCGAGGCGATGGGCGCGAGAGCGGTGTCCCGGTCGTCGATGTTCACCCGATCGATCAGGATTGGCGACAAAGGCCTGGTTCGCACGCCTCGCGGATCAATTACCGCCAACTCGTCAAGCGTGAGAAACCAGATGTCGCCATGGCGGGAGCGGAAAATGGAGTTCGGCCGCAGCTGCGCGCTGCGAAAGCCGTCACCGATGCCGAACACCACGGGGGCGCCCTGGGCGCGGCCGTCAGCGCCGACGCCCTTACCAAGCAGATCAGCCTTGTCGATCCGCGCAATGCCCTGCTGCGTGCCGAGCCACAGGTGGCCTTCCCTATCCTGCACCACGCCCTCAATAATGCTGGTAGGCAGCCCCTCGCCTTGGGCAAACACCTCGGCCGGCGCCGGCGCGCGAGGCACATAGATCAGCCCGGAGTTGGAGCTGGCCCATAGGCTGCCGTCTGCCGAGGGGTCAATCGAGGTGACCCTGGCACAGGAAATAACGCGCGCAACGACGCCGTGGTGGATGCGATTGAGTCCGGAAAGCGTGCCGGCCCAGATGTTTCCGGCTCCGTCCTCGGCCAAAGCTCCAACATTGTTGTCGTAGAGCCCATCCGCCATGGTGTAAGCGCGCGGCGCGCCATGGGGCGGATAGGCGACGACGCCGATCTCTGAACCGCTGGTCCAGACCGTGCCGTCGTGCGCGATCAGCAGGACGCCGACCGAGCCCCATGGAATGTGAGGCAAACCGCGCTCGCGCTCGCCGTCGCTGAGCACCCCGCGGCCGCGGCTGCCGGTGAGCACGAGACCGCGGCTGCCGCGATCGTTGCTGCGGACCCAAAGTGGTGTCGCGCCCATGCGATGCAGCGAGTCTTGCGCGCCGGCGCCCTGCTCCATCCTTCTTCGCTCAGCCGCCGCGATCGGGACCAGCATGCCGTCGCGCACGTGAAACAGCAGATCACCATGCGCAAACCAAAGCTCATTGTCCGGGCCCTCCGCTCTTTGAATGTCGAGCGTGGATCTCGGCAGCCCTTCGCCCGTGCTGTAGGAAGTCACAGCGCCATCGCTCAACTGGTTAAGCCCGTTGACCGCGCCCAACCACAGGCTTCCGTCCCGGGAAAAATACAAGAGGTACACTTCGTCGCTGAGAAGTCCTTGCGCTGCCTGCAGGTGCTGTACGCCCTTGGAACTCAGGCGAAACAAGCCCTGGCCTGTGCCGCCCGTCCAAACGGCATCGTCCTTGCCGTCGGGATCGAAAGCGAGCAGGGTCGCGGTGGGCAGCCCTTTTACCCGAAGGGAAACGAAGCCGTTGCCGGTTTGGCGCGTGAGGCCCCCATCGCCTGCCGTCCATAGCTGGCCTGCCCGGTCCAGGGCGAGCGCATACACGCGATCGCCGGCCACACCGTTCTCCCGGGTGAAGCGTCGAAAGCCGCCCTCCCGGTCAAGCGCGAACATGCCGTCAAACGTTGCAATCCAAAGTGTGCCGCGCGGGTCTTCAAGAAGCGCATTCACCTCCTCAGGGCGCGCGGGGATAGGGCTCGCGTAGCGGCGCACCCGCTTCCCGTCGAAGTGAAACAGCTCACTGCGCCAGGTCGCCGCCCACACTCCGCCGGAAGGGTCGGGAGCGATCCGCCAGATCGAGGTGCCGGGCAGCCCATCCCGGCTGGTGTAGTTCTGGAAGCGCCCATCGCGGTAGCGGGTCAGGCCGCCGGCGCTGCTGATCCACAAGCTGCCGTCCCGGTCCTCGGCAAGGCCGGTGATCGACTCGCTGGGAATGGAGTTGGGAGCGCCTGCTTTGTACAGTACAAAAGCAGCGCCGTCGAAACGGGCCAGTCCGCCTCGCGTGCCGATCCATAGCAGCCCATCGCGGGTTTGCAGCATGGCGCGAATCGAGTTCTGCGGCAGCCCCTGCTCAGAGGTCCAGGTGCGCAGTACGTACTGGCGGAGATTCTTCGCGCGGTCCAGTCCGAAGCCGGGCAGCCCGCACAAACACGCAAGCACCAACGCGAGCAGCGCCGCGCAATGCCGAGTGCGGCTGCCGCTCCCCTGGCTGGTTTGCGCCTGCATAGCTGCGTCGCCCGTCCTGTTCAAGAGCACCTGTCTGGGTGGAAGCATATCCAATTGCCGCTAAAAGCTATATCGCTCGAAAGACGTACAGCGCAAGCAGTCTTGCGGAGGACCGGGGCGAGCTTCTGGAATCTTGAGGACAACATCCATTCAGCAAAACCGATATAGCCCGAAAGAGGTACGCCGAAAGCACTCCTTCAGCCGATGGCAACTCCACTTCCCGGTCCCTATAGTCCACCTGAACGAAAAAGCCAGTTCCGTTATGCAAGCCGGTCGTTATAAAACGATGCGCCGGGGCTGCACAAAGATCGCAGGGATTTCTTTTCGAGGGGCTAAATATATGGGTTTCATCCGGTTGAGACGCAGCTCTACTTGGGCGCCAGTCTTGCTTGCTTCCCTTGGGGCAAGCGTGGCGGCTTACGGTCAGCAGGACCAAGGCGCGGTTGTAGGCGTGGTGACCGACAGCGCGGGCGCCGTCATCCCCAACGCTCAAGTGACCCTCACAAATACGGATCAGGGCCTGGTGCTCAAGGTCAATTCGGACGGTCGCGGGGTTTACAGCTTTTCTCCCGTTAAGATCGGGAATTACTCGGTCAGCGCGTCGGCCCCGAATTTCACGACCACACTCCAGGAAAACCTGCACGTGGACGCGCAGCAGCGCCTGAACGCAAACCTGATCCTCAAGCCGGGCAGTGAATCGCAGAACATTACAGTCAATACGGCGCCGCCTCTTCTGCAAACGGAGCAGGCCTCGGTGGGCCAGGTGTTCAGCGCGAAAGCCTTGAACGACACGCCCCTGAACGGCCGCAACTGGCTGTTTATCGCGCAGCTCGCCGCGGGCGTGGCACCGCCCTCGGGGGCTCGCGGCGCGGGCACGGGCGACTTCAGCGCGAACGGCGCGCGCTCGGACCAGAACAACTTCATCCTCGACGGCGTCGACAACAATGTGAACGTGGTCGATTTCCTGAACGGCGCGTCCTACAGCGTGCAGCCGCCGCCCGACGCCATGGCCGAGGTCAACATCCAGACCAGCAGCTACAGCGCCGAGTTCGGGCACTCCTCCGGGGCTGTGGTCAACGCGAGCATCAAGTCAGGCACCAACAGCTTTCACGGCACCCTGTGGGAGTACCTCCGCAACGACGCCTTCAATACCCACCAGTACTTCGACCGGCCGACGGACCCGATTCCGGAGTACCGGCAGAATATCTTCGGCGGTACCCTGGGCGGCCCATTCTGGAAAAACAAGCTGTTTTTCTTCGGCGATGTGCAGGGAAACCGCGTTGTCAACGGCAGAAATCAGATCCTGACCGTTCCCACCGCGCTGGAGCGGCAGGGCGACTTCAGCGAGTTGCTGGACCCGGCGCAAACCGGCAACGCACCGATCCTCCTGTACCAGCAGCGCTCCGGCGGCGGCCCCAACCCGAATGTGAAAAATCAGGGCACCACGATCGCCACGGCGAGCCCCTACCAGCAAAGCTGCAACGGCCGGCTCAACGTGTTATGCCCCTCAGCCATCAACCCGACCGCTCAAAGACTCCTCAATCTATATCCACTACCCAACCGCATCAACCCCGTGGGCGGTTTGCTCAGCAACAACTACACCTCTGAACTCAACAACACCGACAACACCGTGCAGTGGGACGCGCGCGTCGATTACAACCCGAGCGCGACGGACCAGGCTTTTGTGCGCTACAGCTATCAGCACGAGTACCAGTTCTATCCGCCGCCCCTTGGACCTATCCTCGACGGCGGCAGCTTCGGCGCGGACGGGAACGAAGTGAACATCGGTGAGAATTTCGCATTCAGCGAAACGCATATCTTCTCTCCAAAAATCCTGAATGAGTTCCGCTTCGGCTATAACTACGGGCATTTCTACTACACGCAGCCCAATGCCGACAATCTTGGCCTGCCCGCCTCGTACGGCCTCGGCGGCATTCCGGAAAGCCCGCAGAACGGCGGCCTGCCGAATCTCTACTTCCCGGGCAATGCTGGAATCCAGGACGCCGGCTCGCCTAACTATTACCCGTCCAACGAGCATGAAAACGTTTGGCAGGCGCTCGACAATGTGACTTTCTCTCTTGGCAATCATTCGCTCAGGACCGGAGTCAGCATCCAGCGCATCCGCTTCAGCACGCTCCAGCCGCCGGGCGGGCACGGCAACTACAACTACACCGGAAGTTATTCGAGCGCCTACAATATCGCCAACACAGGCAATGCCGTCGCCGACTTCCTGTCCAACAACCAGAACAATAGCTTTTTGAGCTCAACCAACGTAGTGGACGACGTGCGCTGGGACCGCGCCGGATACATTCAGGACGACTGGAAGGTCTCGCAGCAGCTTACCGTGAACCTTGGGCTCAGGGTCGAAAACCAGACGCCGTACTTTGAGCGTCACGGAAACCAGGCCGTCTTCTATCCCACCGCGGGTGTGAGCTATGACCCAACCGCCGGTCCGCAAGGGCAGGCGAGCAGCGCCGGCCGGTATATCCTTCCCAACAAGGCCCGCAACACTCCTCTTCCGGCAACGTTTACCAGCCAGCTTCTGCGGGACAACATCACGATCGGCTACTCGGGCAATCCATACCTGATCGACTATCAAACGCTGAACTGGGGGCCGCGCGTCGGCATCGCCTATAAGTTAAGCGACCAGAGCGTGGTTCGCGCCGGCTACGGCCTCTACTATGGCGGCCTGGAAAGCACAGGCTTCGCCCCCAACCTCGGCCTGAACTATCCATTCACCTACAGCAGCAGGATTACTAATCCGGGCAACCAGTCCTGCATTTACAACAACTGCCTTACCGATGGGATTACCCTCGAGAATGGTTACACCGACTTTCTCGCCAATGGTGGACTTGCGAACGCGAACGGAACGCCAAACCTGAACGGCATCACAAACAATCTCCGTACGCCCTACACGCACCAGTTCAATCTGGCTTTCCAGCAGGATATTGGGAACGGGTATACGGCGAGCATCGGGTATGTCGGCTCGCTCACGCGCCATGCTTCCAACTTTGTCGATCTCAACGGCCCGGCGGTCATTACGCCGAACTGCATTACCGACCCGGGCACCGGGGCAGTGACCAACGCGCCCTGCGGCACCAGCAACTCTCAGCACCCATTCAACGATATCAATACTACCTTTCAGCTGAACAACGGGATTGCGTCGTACCACTCCCTGCAGGGTAAGTTGGAGAAGCGCCTCGGGAGGAATCTCGGCTTCCTGACGACCTATACCTGGTCGCACCAGATGACGGACTCGGGAACTGCCATCGCGCAGGGCGATAACTTCACCGCCGCGGGCGGTGCCCCCAATTACAACATTCTCGGCACGCGCGCGGGCTATGCCAACGGTCCGGAAGACGTTCGCAACCGCTTCACCTTCAGCGGGAACTACAATCTGCCGTTCGGCAAGGGCCAGCGTTTCCTCAACAGCAACGGCGTTTTAAACCAGGCCTTGGGAGGATGGCAGACTACCCTGACCGAACAGATCCAGGATGGGGAGCCATTCACCGTGAACACGGCAAATTTCACGGGCGTTAATGGTCTCACCCAGCATGCGATCCTGATCCGCGATCCCTTCACGGGTGGCGGGACGCCAGACCCCAGCTTGGGCTATAACACTGATCCTAAAGTCGGCCCAGTCCAAACCTGCCCTACCAAGGTGCACAACTTGGCAGCCTGGTTCAACCCTTGCGCGTTCAAAAATCCGCTGCCGAGCTCTGCGCTCGCAGGCGGGATCACCACGGCTGCACAGGCTAGGGCGTTCCTGGGAGATCGCGACAACAGGATTCCGGGACCGGGTTATAACCGCACCAATATGTCGGTGTTCAAGTCGTTCCCGGTCTACCGTGAGTCGCAGCTGCAGCTGCGCGCGGATATCTTTAACGTCTTCAACACCCCTGCGTTTACCTTCGGCAGCGGCAACGACGGGCCGAACGGATCGGTCATCACCCCCGGCAGCTATCGCTTTTTCCAGAACAACACGCCTAACTCCCGCTTCTTTCAGTTCGCATTGCGGTACTCGTACTAAAGCTTGTCCCGCAGCCGCCGTCGTTGAGGTGAGTCGCGAAGCCACTCGTGCATCGCGGCCCATTCTTTCGCCCGGCCAGGTCACGTACGCAGCGTTCGGACCTGCTCGCGTATCCAACTGTCTGCCCCCCACAAAACGAAAGCAGGAATGCAAAGATGGTACGAAGCAGTATGCGAGTCGGAGTAGCGCTCATTGCCGTTTCCACGGCAGCGCTGGCGCAGGAACCCGCTTCAACTACAGCGCAGACCGGCGTGACAACGGCGATCCGGCTCGATGGGGCGGGAACCGGCCGCGTGTTCGGCGGAGTGGGCGCCATCAGCGGCGGAGGCGGAAACTCCCGCCTGCTCATCGATTACCCCGCGAAACAGCGGGACGAAATACTGGACTACCTGTTCAAGCCCAACTACGGTGCATCGCTCCAAATCCTCAAGATTGAGATCGGCGGCGATGCGAACTCAACCGACGGCTCCGAACCAAGCGTAGAGCACACCCGAGGCGTGGTGAACTGCGATGCAGGCTACGAGTTCTGGCTGGCCGAGCAGGCCAAGCTGCGCAACCCAAAGATCAAGCTCTACGGCCTGGCCTGGGCCGCGCCGGGATGGATCGGCGGCGGCAAGTTCTGGTCGCAGGATATGGTCGACTACCTGATGACCTGGCTGGACTGCGCCCACTCCCACAACCTAACCATCGACTATCTCGGCGGTTGGAACGAGAGAGGTTTCGACCAGACCTGGTACAAGAACCTCCACACCGCGCTCGCGGCAAAGCACCCGAATATCCAGGTCGTAGGCGACGACTCGGGCTGGAAAGTAGCTTCCGCGATGGCCAAGGATCCTGCATTCGCTAAGTCGATCGATATCATCGGCGTCCATTACTCGTGCGAGGGCGGCGATGGAGGCAGCGCGGACTCCTGCCACTCCACGCAGGCCGGCGTGGACACGGGCAAGCCGCTGTGGGACAGCGAAAACGGTTCCCAGGACGACAACACAGGCGCCGGGCCATTGATCCGGGCGATGACGCGCGGCTATCTCGACGCGAAGATGACCGGCCTTTTGAACTGGCCGCTCCTTGCCGCTATTACTCCGAACCTACCCTATCCCACGGTTGGATTGATGGTCTCCTCCGAGCCCTGGTCAGGCAATTACAGTGTGGGCAAAAGTCTGTGGGTCAACGCCCATGTCGCCCAGTTCACCCAGCCGGGCTGGAAGTTTGTGGACAGCGCCGGCGGCTACATCGGCGGGGACCGTCTCAATGGCAGCTATGTTTCGCTTCGTTCGCCGGACGGCGCCGACTGGAGCACCATCGTCGAAACGACAACCACAAAGACGCCCTCCACAGTGCAGTTCAGCGCCGCCGGGCCTTTCTCGGGCAAGCAGCTGCATGTGTGGGCCACCGACATCAATGCAGCGCCGGACAAGGATAACTTCGTCCATGTAAGCGACCTGAACCCGGACGGATCAAGCGGCGCGCGATTTACCCTTCAGCCCGGCTATCTTTACACCTTCAGCACGGTGCCCGCAGGCGGCAAAGGAGACGCGGCTGCACCTCCTGCGAACCCCTTGGCACTCCCTTACAGCGATAACTTCGACTCCTACAAGCCGGGCCAGGAGGCTCGCTACGTTTCCGACATGCAGGGCTCCTTTGAAGTGCAGCCCTGCGCGGCGAACAGGGGAGGCAAATGCCTGCAGCAGATGGCGCCCATCAAGCCCATCAACTGGCAGGATGACAGCGACGCCTTCACGCTTCTCGGCGACCCATCGTGGACCAACTACACCGTAAGTGTGGACGCAGAGCTGGCCAAGCCGGGAACACTTGAGCTGATCGGCCGGGCGGACATTCAAAAGCGGCCGCAGTCGCACCAGCAGGGCTATTATTTGCAGATAGCCGACACCGGCGCGTGGACTCTCCTGAAGAGCAACTCAGACGGCATCCACACGCCGCTGGCCAAAGGATCGACGGCCCC
Source organism: uncultured Acidobacteriaceae bacterium (assembly GCA_964247505.1). GTDB lineage: Bacteria > Acidobacteriota > Terriglobia > Terriglobales > Acidobacteriaceae > EB88. Next base: position 7,544 of record CAXTVG010000002.1, on the reverse strand, counting down.
CCTCGGGACCGGGCGCTGGCACCGGCTCAGTCTGTCCTTTAACGACGCAAGCATCACTGCGTCCGTGGACGGCAAGGATGTCACGTCACTCACAGACACGTCTTATAGCTCCGGGCAGATTGGGCTGGGCATTACCAGCTACGACACGGATCAGTTCGACAATCTTGCGATCACGAAGGACGGCAGGTAGCGCCGGCGAAAAAGCCGCCGGAGCTTCAGGACAAACGGCAGCGGTTCTGTCCGACGGATTTTTGGCGTGGCAGCCGAGACAAAAAGGCTTTGATCTTGCGCGAGGGTGAATCGGCGCAAGATCAAAGCTTGAACGGCAGCGCGCGGCTCCACTCAGGGCTGAGCCGGTTGGCTCCGTAGTAGTTGAAAGAACGTGTCCCCGCGCACAATCTCAAACTGCGGCCCGAGCGTATCGGTAATCTGCGTCACTCCTGTGGGTGTCAGCTCTGCCGTGTAGGACTCGATACCCGCGGCGACAAACAGGGGCGACTTGCCGTCCCACGCCGCGGCTATCTGCGCCAGCTGCTGCTGGCCGCCCGCGATGTCGTTCACGCCCAGAAGAGTTACCAAAGGCAGCCCGTTGACAATGCTCACCACGCTTGCCGGGTCATAGTTCAGCACAATTCCCAGCAGCCCGGGTATGTTGCGTTGATACGGTGCCACTAACTCCGGCGTCAGCGGCAGATTGGTGTCGCCGCTGCGGTTGTACACAAACAAGGTATTCATGCCGGTGCGGCGCATGTAATCGCCTGTATGCCGGGTAAAAGCTTCAAACGCCGACGCCGGCCACTCCGCCGGGTATGTGTAGCCCGCGCCCGAAGGCCCGGCAAGCAATAAGTCGTTCTCCGTGCGGGTGGTCTGGTAGTAATGCAGGAACGCGGGCGCGATATCCAACAGCAGCACGCTGATACTCCAGTTCAGCAGCACGCTGCCGCGCCCCGGGTCGTCCCATAGGTCGCGCAAACGATGCTGGCAGTACTGCACGTTGTCGCCTTCAACCATGGTCAGGGTGAGATAGATCTTGTTCTCCACCTTGGCGAGCGGAGGCGGCGCCGGAACCTTCGCCTGCACGCTCTCGCGCACCCCCGCAAACACCGAGCCGTTGAACAGGTTGTCCGCCGCGACCACCGGCGAAGCATACCGGCTCAGCAGGGTAACGCCCGGCATTTCGTGCCCCTGCGGAAACCAGCCCAGGTACGGGGTATTCGGCTTGGCGCGCTGCGCAATTGTCTCAAACAGCGCCGCCTGGTCCGCGATCTCCGGGTCGAGCCAGAACACCGGGGCCTGCGTTGCCACAATGTAGTCGCGGAAAACCGGGTTGCCCTGCTGTACACTCGGCGCGGTCGCAGTCGCCTCCAGCGTGAACTCGTTCCACATCTCGGTCTGAAGCACCAGCTTTTTTGTGCCCGCGGGCGGCACGAATTTGTAAATAAAGTAGTTCGTCCCATCCGCGAAGCGCCAGCCACCGGTTGCGATCTGCGAACCATCCCCATCGAACAGAAACGGCCCCTCCACGGTAGTCCCTGGAGTAAACGAAGCGAGCATCGTGCCGTCCGCCGTGACCGTGACCTGCGAAACCGACGGACCCCAGCCATCATTGGGATACGCATCGGTGAATCGGACGTAAACTCCCGCGCCTCCGAGGAACTGGCTCAGATCCACGGTGTAGACCGCTTTGTTAGAAGCGTCAGTCACGGGCGACTGCACCTTCAGCAGCGTGGTCCACGACACATTCGCCGTTTGCACCGAAATCGTCGGCGATATGGCGGTCAGGATGCGGTCCGAAAGGTGCGGCCACACATGCGCGAGCGCGTACTCGTACGCCGAAACCGTGTCGGAAAAGCGCCCTCTCAGGTCCTCCAGCACTCGCAGTCCATGGGCCTGCGCCAGCGCGGGGGTCGCGATCACCCCGCCCCGCAAAGCCGCAATTGCCGTCGCCACGTTAACTGAGTCGGGCACATTGAGGTCGTACAGCACGGCGCCGCGCACTTCTGAGCGGTAGCGGTCGAGCAGCTCCCACGGATCGGCAATCACGCGGTGCGGCGTCTTGATGGTGTTCAGCCAGGTCGCGTTGGTCTGGTCCGTGCCCCAGTACAGGTACATGCGCGGCTCGACGCGGTTCACCTGGCCCTGGAGGGTCACAAGCAGCGTTTGCTCGTCACCGGTCAGCGCCGACAGGTCGGCCGCCTCCAGAAACGACGCGTTCGGAAGCCGCGGCAACGAGCCGTTCTGAGCACTGCCGGTCTGTTGGGCCAGCGCGGGCACGGTGCTCAGGCCTGCGCTGGCCCCACTTAGGGCGAGAAAGGTTCGGCGGGAAACTGGCATAGGGAGCTCTCCTTGTGGGGGCAAGTAGCCGTTCGGGTTCGCGGGCCTTCGCTCGCGATACTCACACGCGCACTCTTCCTACCAGAGCGTTGGAAACGTTGTCAACGGGCTCGACCCGTTCGGCAAAATGCTTTGACAAAGGAATATTTGGGTGACTAAACTGCCTTTTCGTAATTGATGGAAACGATTTCAGCTTGCTGAAATGGAATAGGAAGGCTCGTTCAGCGAGTTTCCCCAACCGGGCTCCACGGCGGGAGCCAGCCCTCCACTGGACCGCCGTCTTACCCCAGCGGCAAAGCAGCGCTTTCGGAGGATTTCACCGTGTGCAGCCGCTTCCCCCGGCCATTCCGCCTTCCCTCGGCGCTGCTGCTGCCGCTCACCTGCGCCGGTACTCTTTTCGCTCAGGCCGACCGCGCCAGCGTCAGCGGCCGCGTTACCGACTCCTCCGGCGCCGTAATCAGCGGCGTCTCGATTACCGCGCGCGCCGCTGCCACCGGCGCTACATTTACTGCGCAAACCAATGGCGCCGGCGCTTACAGCATCGAGGAACTCCCCATCGGCGACTACACCGTCGCCATGAGCCACGCGGGATTCAAAGACGTGACCTCCACCGTCCATCTCGTCGCGACCCAAATCCAGAGCCTCGACGTGGCCATGCAGCTCGGCGCGGCCAGCGAAACGGTGTCGGTCACCGCGGCGCCGCAACTGCTCGACTCGGAAACCTCCACGGTCACCAACACGCTTGAGGAAGAAGCGCTGCGCGACCTGCCGCTCAATGCGACCAATGGCCGCGACGCCGTGCAGCTGCTCGTCCAAAGCACGCCCAGCGCGGCCAAATCCGGCGTCTCCGGCAACCAGGTCTACAGCACTCTCTACCTGGGCGGCGCCAACTCCTGGACCAACACCGCGTACGTGGACGGCGTGGAAGCCGACGCCGGCCCGCAGGGCGCAATCGCGACGCCGGGCCTTGAGGCGATCGGGGAAACCCAGGTCATCACCGGCAACGCCGACGCCGAGCTCGGCAACACCGGCGGCGGCGTCCTGCTCTTCGAGCTCAAATCCGGCACCAACAAGCTCCACGGCAGCGCGTTTGAGTTCCTCCAGAACGAAGCGCTCAACGCAAACTCCTGGCAGAACGACTACTTCCTCGCCGGCTGCGCGCCCACAGACGCAACCTGCATCCGCACCAACTCGCGCCCCCGCGACCGCTTCAACGACTACGGCGGCTCGCTCGGCGGCCCCATCTGGCGCAACCATACCTTCCTGTTCGGCGACTACGAGTACTACAGCCAAACGAATAACGGGCTCAACCCGAATGCAACCACCGTGCCCACCGCCCGCATGCTGGGCGGCGACTTCAGCGAGCTGCTCACCGGCGGCACCCACCAGGGCGTCATCACCAATCCCGCGACCAACGCGCCGTTTATCAATGCCTGCACCGGCCAGCCTTACCAGTACGGGCAGGTGTTCGACCCAAACACGCAGCAGGTCGTCAATGGCCAAACCTGCGCCACGCCCTTCCCCAACAATGTGATCCCGGCCAATCGCATCCAAAGCGCGCAAACCCAAAATATCGTCGGGCTTTACCAGAAGTATTACCAGCCCACCCTGACAACCCGTATCTATAACAATTTCCCGACCGTTGTCAGCAATACGCCAAGCGAAACCAAGCGCTCCTACGACGTCAAGCTCGACCATAACTTCTCCACCGGCCACCACCTCAGCGCTTCGTTCGATTACGTGAAGTGGATCAGCGTGACTGGCGGCGGACTGGTCAGCAGCTTCAGCAATCCCGGCCCTCTTTCGGCTGAGTGGAGCAACAACACTCCCAACTTCATCGCGCGCGTGGTGGATAACTACGCCATCACGCCCAACCTGCTGAACACCATCGGCCTCGGCTACTCGTCGACCCAGTACACGCAGGTGCCGGTGAACCAGGTTGCGAGCGCGGCGGTTTACGGTTTCAACGCCGACAGCCCGGCTTTTCCGACCATCGGCTTCAACGGTTCCAACGGCGTCGGCGAGCAAAACCTCGGAACCTCGGTTGACTCCTACCAGAACTATTACGGCTACCATTTCCAGGACACCGTAGCCTGGCAACACGGAAATCACTCCTATAAGTTCGGCGGCCAGCTGTTTCTTCAGGGCCTTAACTCCAGCTACGGCGGCAACATCCAGAACTATAACTTTAACAACGAAACCGGCGGCCCGACCGATACATCGCTCACGCCCTACGTGGGCAGCGCCTTCGCCAATCTCATGCTCGGCAATGTCCAGTCCGCGTCGCAGAACATCCCATACCCCACCTATCCCCGGCAGAAGTACATTAACGCCTTCGCGCAGGACGACTGGAAGGTAAACAGTCGTCTAACCCTGAACCTGGGCCTCACCTGGATCTTCACCTTCGCGGGCCATCAAGCGGACGGGCACTGGACCAACTTCGACCTGACACAGCAAAACCCCGCGTGGGGCAATTACAAAGGCGCCTGGGCGTTCGCGCACGATTCCGGATCGACCTTCCAGACCGATAACTCCTACCACCAGTTCGGTCCGCACCTCGGCGGCGCTTACCAGATCACGGATAAGCTCCTGGTCCGCGCTAACTACGGCCTGTACTATGTCCCGCTCGGCGAGTTTAACTCCGGTTACGGCTACGGCTTCCCTTCGCAGCAGGCAGAGTTCTGGACCGGCACCAATCAAGTCCCCAACAATGTCCCCGGGGCCACGGCCTTTAACTGGGGCAACGGCTACCCCGGGCAAACGGTAACCCTGCCCCGCACCGTCAACCAAACCAGCTTCGGCTACGACGACCCGCTTTCGATTAGCCCGAAAACCCTCCACCTCGGCCGCGCCCAGGACTTTTACGCAGGGATCCAGTACGAACTGGCGAAGAATATCATTGTCGATACCCGCTACATGGGCTCGCGCGGCTCCGACCTCCACGACAACAACGAGTCGGTGGGCATCAACTACCCCGATTTTGCGACCTATAGCCGCCTGCTAACCTCCGGCCACATCAACGACACCATCAGCAGCGCCGGCCAGGCTGCCGCGGACGGCGTTCCCTACCCCTACGCGGGCTTCAGCGGGCCGGCTTATGCCGCGATCGCGCCCATCCCGCAGGCTGCTTCCTACAACAACACCGTGGTGCTCGTCACCGACCAGCAGCAAGGCTCGAGCGCTTACAACGCGTATGTTCTTGAGGTAAAAGCGCGCAACTCGCACAACCTCAACACCGATATGAGCTATACCGTCTCGCACCTCACCGGCAGCAATCTCGCCCGGCGCTCGGCGGCCGGCGGCAATGGGCTCTACGGCTACCAAAGCGCCGCCGATATCCCCGCCTCGCACGGCTTTGTCCAGGGCACCGACCAGGCGCAGCTGCTTTCCGGTTACATCACGTACCAGCTGCCTTTCGGACGCGGCCAGCGCTTTCTTTCCGGCGGTCGAGCGCTCAACGAAGCCGTCGGCGGCTGGACCATCGGTTCTTTCCTCAGCTACGGCTCCGGCGGCCCCATCGGCACGGTCAACTCGCCTGTCCAGTACCCGTTCTTTTTCCAGAATCAGCGCGATAACTTCGCCCCCGGTGTGAACGCCGGCAACCTCCCCAACCACTTCCACGGCCACAACGTCGACCTGGGCAACACCCGCGATCCCCGCAACCAGGACTTCAGCCCCAGCCTCTTCACCACGCCCGCACTCGGAACCCTGGGCAACACACCCTTTAACTACAACAACTGGCGCTGGAACCCGGGAGCGGCGAACGAAAGCGTTTCACTCAGCAAGGCCTTCGCGCTCGGCCCGGAAGGCCGCGTCCAGGCCACCATCCGCGGCGAGTTTTACGATGTGCTCAACCGCCACTATGTGAACGGCCCCGACACCAACCCCAACGACACCAACTTCGGGCAGATCAACAGCGTCTCCGGCACCTCCCGGACCGGCCAGCTCGGGGCGCGTATTCAGTTTTAACGCGCCCCGCTGCGCGCGTTGCGGGCGTAGCCTTTAGCTTGCATCGCATGGAACAATCGCATGGAACATGGGTGCCCCACGTCTCGCTTTTGAGACGTGGGTTTCCATCAGCCCTACTCAGGAGTTTCCCTCTTGTCCTTAAACCGCCGCCCCAACACAGCCGCCTTAGCATTGCTCCTCTGCGCGTCCGCCGCGCTCGCGCAAAGCACAGGCAAGCGCCCCGTCGACTATGCCAATTCCCTGGTCGGCACCGCCCCGCTCGACAATCAGAAGCTGATCGGCAACGCGCCCCCGCCCGGCGAGCAGCTCTACTCCGGCTTTACCTCGCCCGGCGCAAAACTGCCGCACAGCCCAACCGAGATGGCACCCATCAACGCCAACCTCCCCCTCGAGTACGTAGCGGGCGTACCGGCCACGTACTACTACCCAAATCGCAGCATCTTCGGCTTTTCCTACGGCGGCTACGGCGGCGGCGACGGCCCGGTCCTGATGCCCGTGGTCGGCGACTGGGCGCTGCCTCCCCAGCGCACACCCTCGGTCTACGACAAAAAACGCGAAACCGCCTCGCCCGGCTATTACAGTGTTTTCCTGAACGACTTCAACGTCGAGGCGGAGATGACGGCGACCACCTGGACCGGGCTGTACCGGTTCACCTTCCCCGCCACTGAGGCCGCTCACATCCTGCTCGATACCGACCGCGCCGGCGGAACGATTGAAGTCGTCGGCGACTCGACCGTGCGCGGCGAGATCCAGCGCGGCGGACGGCGCAGTCACAGCGCCGCTCCCGAGTACTTCATCGCCGAGTTCTCCCGGCCTTTCCAGTCCTTCGGCGCATACCGGGAGATCGCTCCCGATCAATGGCCGGCCCGCGGCTCTCTCCTGGGCGGCAAGGACGTAGAGCCCGGCGCCCGCACCATCACCGGCGCAAACGCGGGGGCTTACCTCAACTTTGCGACGAAGGCCGGCGAGCAGGTCCTGGTCAAAATCGCGCGCGGCTCAAGCTACGAAATCGCCGAACAACGGCTGCGCGCGGAAGACCCCGGTTGGGACTTTGACCGCGTCCGCCACCAGGCCCAGGACGCCTGGGCCGCGAAGCTCAACCAGGTCGAAGTAGAGGGCGGCACGGACAAGGAGCGCATGCTTTTCTACTCCTGCCTGTACCACTCCTTCGATTCGCCGCGCCTCCTTGCGCGCAAGGGCGAGTTGTTTACAGGGCTCGACGGCAAGGAACAAACCGCGAC
>CAXTVG010000001.1:23976-31782 GCA_964247505.1 uncultured Acidobacteriaceae bacterium | reverse complement strand
GCGAGTTTTAGGGAAAACCTTAGTACCATAGTGCCTCTATTCGTAGCTTCAGGCAGCCGGATTCCCTGCGATAATACACGTCGAATGGTCCCCCGGCGAAAGTACCAAAGTCATACTCCTTCATCGGCAGCAGCAGGCTCTCGCATGAGGGCCGCGCTGCTTTTTATTTCAAGCCCGGCTGTGCTCGGAGCATCGCTCGCCATGACGGCGGCGCTTGCATGCGGCAAGGCCGTCGCGCAAACCGCGGTGACCGGTGCCAAGCCGCAGCAAGATCGTGGCGTGCAGTCCGCACTCAAGGGCGACACGGCTTTGCCGCCCATGCCTCCGGGAAAGGCTACTGTGATAGGCGGACGCATTGGCAGCCTGGATCCGGTCCGGGACCAGTTCACGCTCAAGGTTTACGGCGGGCAGTCGATAAAGGTCTTGTATGACCCGCGCACGCAGCTTTACCGCGACGGCGTGCGGGCACCCTTGCGCAGTCTCCGGCCGGACGAGCGCGCCTCGGTGGAGACGACGCTGGACGGAACAAGCGTGTTTGCGCTCAGGATCCATATGCTTTCCGAAACCCCAGAAGGCGAGTGCCGCGGGCAGGTTGCCGGGCGTGAGGCCAACCTGCTCCGCGTTCGCTGCGATCTCACCGGGGATCCGGTTGCGTTTCTTCTTCCGGCTGGAGTTCCCGTCGTGCGAATGAGCCAGATCGCGGGCTCGCCCGCAGCACAAGCGGCGGTTTCCGACCTGACGAGCGGCGCGCTTGTTTCGGTGGTTTTTAAACCCGGGCCGCGCGGCCAAGGGCTGGCTACAAAGGTCGCCATCGAGGCCGCGCCGGGAGCTTCGTTTGTGTTTACAGGCGAGCTTGTGTTGCTGGACGTGCATGCGGGCAAGTTGGTGGTGGCGGAGGGAGACGCAAGTTATGCAATTTCGTTTGACGCGGGCCAGCTTCCTGAAAGCGGCGCTTTGCGGCAAGGGGAGCGTGTGACGGTGACAGCGAACTTCGATGGCAAAGGCTACATTGCGACTGCACTGCGCCCTAGTTGACGCCGGATACTCGCGATCCCTGCAGCGCGAATTTAAGGGTGCGAGGTCGAAGGAGCGAAGTTTGCCGGCTGGCAGGAGGACGGGTCGGCGTACGGCACGGGTGGCGTGGGCGGCGCGGACCAGGGCGTATTCGCGAAGTCGAAGAAGTTGGTGAGATCGGGTTGTGCCGCATCGCGCGCCGTCAGGCTGGGCGAGCCTGGAATGAAGCGGTTCTCCACGAATTTAAGGATCGCTGTATGGTCCATAGGGATGTGCGAAACGTAATGCTTGCGTGTGAACGGCGAGATGACGAGATTGGGCACGCGGAAGCCGAGCTGGGCAGCAAAGCCCTGCATCGCCGGCGCATCGGCCGGGTTCGCGCCCGGGTCGGGATTGGAGCCGGCGGGAACGGTGCCATTGCTGAGATCGCAGTGGGCCGTCGGAGATCCGGCCGTCGGCGGCAGGCAGGGGTTGTAAGCGTCCGGGTTCACCGCGATGTTCGCGGTGGAAAGCTCCGGAATGGCGGTGGCCAGGCTCGGGTTCGTGAAGTCGTTTGAATGGGCCGGCACCGGCGGGACGTGATCGTAGGGGCCACCCGCTTCGTCGTAGGCGAGGAAGAAAACAGAGTCGTGCCATGAGGGGCTCGCCATGAGCCCGTTGACGATCTGGGCCACCTCTGCCTGGCCGGTCAGAATCGACTGGCCGGACCCTGGATGTTCGTCGTTGACGCCGTAACCGGCTTCAATAAAGGCAAAACTGGGCAGCTGGCCGTTCTGAAGATCTTTGAAGTACTGCGCCAACGGCGCTATGTGGCTCGGGTCGATGCAGAAGGAGTTCGATGAATCCCCGACCACGCTTGAGAACTGCGTCGTGCCGTCGCACTTTTTGTTTGCGGTTTCGTCAGGGCTGGGTAGGTGCAAATACTGATACGAGTCGGTGAATAGCGAAAAGTCGGTTGCGGGATAGTTGGCATTGTTCGCTGAGGAACAATCGTCTTCATCCTTGCAGCCGCCCTGGGTGACGCTGTAGTAAATCTTCCAGCTCACGCCCGCGGCTTGCAGCTTTCCAAAGATAGTGGGAGTGGTGAGCTGCCCTTGGAGACCATCGTCCTTGAACGGATCGAACACCAGGCCCTGGGTTGTGCCTCCAGTAAAGGTAGCGATGCGGTTGGGAGTGCTTTTGCTGGAGACCGGCGTGAACCAGCGATCGGAAATCGCAAAGTTGGACGCCATGTAGTAGTAGTAGTTCAAGAAATCTTGGTCGTAGTAGCCCATCGCGCGTTGGCCGGTGAAGTCGCTGAAGCTGCCGGCACATTGGCCGCCATTGCCCGCACTCGAGCAGAACTTCGCGAAACCCTCGGCGGTGTGAACGAATCCGTCCATCGCAATGTTCCGTTGAGCGCTGAAGTCATAGCGGCTGACGTCGCCGTAGCTTTCCAGCCACGACGAGGTTTCGTCATCCACGCAGGTGCTCGCGAATTTAAACAGCGGGAAGCTGTTGCCTTCGTCGTCCTGATTGCTGACGGTAGTGAGCTTGTCGTCGATGCCGTCCACCGTGTAGGGTGTCCCGTCTGTGCCTTTGTCCCAGCCATGGGCCTCCCGGTACGGGTTGAGCATACCGAAATAGGAATCGAAGCTGCGGTTCTCCTGGAGCATAAAGATGACGTGATCGATCGCGCCGACGCTGCCGGACGCCCCGGTCACAGTCACGGTGGTTGCGGCCGTGGTGTGGCCTCCAGGGCCGGTGACGGCAACGGTGTAAACAGTGGTTTTGCCCGGAGAGACGGACTGGGTGCCACCGTTCACTGGAAGGGTGTAGCTGGTGCCGTCATCGCCGGTGATGGTGACCTGCGTGGCGTTTGTGGCCGCAACGGTCAGAAGCGCGGAGTTGCCGGCAACAATCGAGCTTGGGTTCGGCTCAATCGTCGCGCTTGGAGCAGGGGCGGCGCTGACCGTAACGGTTGCCGTCGAGGTTGCCTGTCCGCCTGGACCTTGGGCCTTGGCGGTGTAGGTGGTCGTGGAAGACGGGCTCACGGCCTGCTGCGTAACTCCCGGCTGGAGCGTGTAGCTCGTGCCGTCGCTTCCGGTAATGGTGAGCTGGGTGGTGTTTGCCTCAGTGACGGAAAGCGTGGACGAGCTGCCGTCGTTAATGGAAGCGGGATTGGCGGACAGCGCAACCGATGGTGCCGGATTCGGCGTCACCGCGATGGTGACGGATTCGGAAGCCCTGCCACTCGGTCCGCTTGCCGCGGCGGTGTAGGTGGTTGTGGATGCGGGACTGACCGCCTGCGTCCCCCCTGTCGTGGGTAGGGTGTAGCTGGTTCCATCACTCCCGGACAGGGTGACCTGTGCGCTGTTCAGGGCTGTCACTGTGATGAGGGACGAGCTGGATGCAGTGATGGAACTGGGGCTAGCCTTGATGATCAGCGACGGCGCTGGATTGGGCGTCACGGTGACGCTCGTAATTGCGGACGCCTGGCCGTTGGGCCCGGTTGCGACAGCAGTGTACGTAGTCGTGGCACTGGGGCTGACGGCTTGGGTCCCGCCGCCCGCGGGAAGCGAAAAGTGCGTGCCGTCGCTTCCGGAGATGACGACCTGCGTGCTGTTCACTGCGGTTACGGTAAGCGTGGACGAGCCGGACGCGGTGATCGATGCCGGATTTGCGCCGAAGCTGATGGAGGGCGCGGTGTTCGGCGTGACCGTCACCGTCGTCGATGCGGACGCTTTCCCGCCGGGACCCGTCGCGGCTGCCGTATAGACGGTGGTTGCGGCCGGCGTGACGGCGAGTGCGCCGCCCGCGGCAGGAAGGCTGTAGCTGGTACCGTCGCTTCCGGCTACTGTGATTTGTGTGCTATTCGCGGCAGCCGCGGTCAGAGTCGAAGAACCCCCGGCTCCGATGGATGCCGGACTGGCAGCCAGTGAGACAGTGGGAGCTGGCACCGGCGCTGCAGTTGCCGCTACCGTGATCGTCGCGACCGCGGAAGCCGTTCCGCCGGGCCCCGTTGCCGTCGCCGTATAGGTGGTCGTAGCTGCGGGGTGAACGGTTTGTGTGCCGCTGCCCCCCGCCATGGAGTAGCTGGTACCGTCGCTGCCGGTTACGGCAGTGCTCGCTGCATTCGAGGCGCTCACAGTGAGCATCGCGGCGCTCCCGGGAACGATGGAGGCGGGGGTCGCGTTCAGACTGACGGTCGGCGTGGAGGAACCGGCGCTTGGGTCAAGATGCGCGGTGGTGCCGCAGCCCGCGCTCAAAAGCAAGCTGAAAAGACAAATGCAGAGTGCCGCAAAAGGAGGGAACGAGAGAGCATGGCGGCAATGTTTCAAAAAATGCATCCTGTTCACATCCTGAGCAAAACCGCGACAGCGGCAGAAACCGCGAGGCGACCTTCAGGGTATCGCGTTCTGGGAGAGATGCACCTGAGGAAAGGAGGCGTTTGCCGTGTCCTGAACAGAACTGCCTTCGAAAATCCCGAGGAGAGGGCATCTCCGGCGGCCTGCCGGAGCCCAGAATCTAGGCATTCTCCAGTCCGGTCGGCCGGTCCAGGTCGCTCGATGGAATTTGTTTCCTCGATGCTTCGCCCCGAGGGAAGGCTTTTTCTTTGCTGGAGGAAGGATGCCCGGGCCCCTTCTCCCGGATGGCGATCAAGGGTTGGGCCGGACGCGCAAAGCGGGTGCGGACCCAGCGGCGACGCCGGCCGGCGAGCGTTCTTTTCTCGGAGAGGGCGCGTTTCTGCTGCTGCAGCTCGAACCAGCGCAGGTAGGTCCGGGCGATCGAGGCCATGGTCATCTGGATGCCCGCCCAGTAGTTGTGGCGGCTCATCTCGCGCTGCATCTCAGGCGAGCGCAGGAGAGTGACCAGTTTTTCCGCAAGGTCGGCTGCATCGCCTACCTTGAAAAAGTGAATGGCCATATCCTCATCGGCAGCCATGCAGCGGAAATCAGAGATATCGGCGCACACGATCGGCAGGCCGTACTCGCAGGCCTGGTGCGCGGGGCCGCTGGCACCGGTTGAGGAGTCATAGGGCATGACCAGGACAGAGCTGGTGGCGAACAGGTCCGGTACATCGGCATTCGGAATGTATCCGCGAAACTCGATGGGCAAACCCGGAGGCTGGGCATCGCGGACCGACTCCCAGTAGCCGGCTTTGGTCGGATGATTGCCGCCGCCGACGATGAGCCGGGCGTTTGGAATCTTTTCGAGCACGGCGGGAAAGGCTTCCATCAAGGTTTCAAGCCGCTTGTAGGTGCCCCAATGGCCGAAGGCGAGGATGCGCAGCTCCGGGTTGCCGCGTTTCGTGAAGTCCGGCGGGCTGGGGAGCGGGTTGAAAATGCCGTGGGTGCCGAGCATGATGTTTTCGGCGGAGTACTTGGCAATGAGCGTGCGCCGGTAGGCCGAAAGCAGGACCGAAACCGAGTGCGCTTTGAGCAGGGTGCGGGTGATCACGTTGGTGCCGAGCCGGTACAACTTTTCCCGGCGGACTCCGGAAGCAGCGAAATCGACATGCTCAACGATGTGGTGCAAAGTCACATGCGTATAGAAGCCCGCAGACCGTGTGAGAGCGGGAACGGCAAGCCCCGCGAACGCCGCCAGGGGGTTCTGGTGGGTGCCGAAACTCGAAAAAACCAGGTTGAACCAGACGATGTCGGGATTGCACTGCCGGATGGCTTTCATCAAGCGCAAGGGAGTGGCGACGCTGCCGAATTTCCAGCAGCGGATGACGTTGAAGCCGGGCAGTTCCGCCTGCTGCTCGGTCCGCAGCGGATTTCCGTTCACATCAGTCGAGTAGTCGCAATCCTCAAGCTCATCCGCGAGCACGGTCAGCTCGACGCCCGGGTGCTTCTGGATCTCGCGGGCGATGTGGAACGAGTACTCATTCAATGGGCCGCCACTTGGGGGGAATGCGGCAACTAAGCAGATCTTCATGCGTGTTTCCTCTTAGAAAAGCGTGAGGCTGACAAACGGCCGGAACTGCTGGCTGGGCCCGTGATTAAAGTTTGGAAAAGTTTCTTCCTGCAAGCCTAGCGCGAAACGGATGGGATATTCCAGGTGAACTTCCCCGGTTTCCTCATTAAAAGTCCGTCCGAAGGGGCGTGTGTAGGAGACAGACACGCCGTTTTGGGTCATGTCATAGACGTGAAAGCCGCGGGTGCTCTCGAAACTGGAGTTGGCCTGGATGTCCCAATTACGGGCGGGAGAGAAGTCGATGGTTCCGGCCGGGCGTAGCGCTTGCGAGATGGCGCTCGACGTGCGCCCGAAGAACGGCACCGTGCGCCAGGCGCGGAGATCTTCGACCAACGCTTCGGCTTTGAGTTTCGCGCCAAAGGTGTGGGACAGGCCGATGTAGGAAGTAGTGTAGTGGTTTTCAGTCAGGCCGCACGGATAGTTGTACTGCCCATTCACCGGCACAGGCGAGCATGGAACGCTTGAGTGGAACTGCTGGTCGGTCGCGCCCCAGCCGGTCACGAGCGCGGTCTTGCTCCAGGGCGCGCCGACGCGGAAGTCGAACGCGCCGGTCATGGTATGGGAGCTGAAAGGATTCGTCTCATCGGTGAACGGGCCGGTCTCCCAAATAAAGTACCCGGTCGCGGAGACGGCGTCGAAAAAGGATGTGGTCGAGAGATACGTGAAGCTGCGGAAAAGATTCTGATTGAAGAGCCTGGGATTCAGGGTATCCCGCCGGAGCGTTCCTTCAACGCCGGTGTTCACCGTCACTGCATTCGTGCCTACGTGCATGGTAGGGGCAACGCCGAAATTCAGGACAGTGTCGACTGTGTTGCGAGACACATTAGGCGTTTGTGCTTGAGGAATGGAGACTGTGCCTCGCGTGTCCCGCACCTGGAGAAAGCCTCCGGCGGTGGGAAAGCTGCCCAGGTGCAAATGATAAGCGGCAATGGCGTCCGTTTCCACCGAAGAGCGCGGCGGCGGCAGGCAGTTCGTACTTGTTCCCGCAGGGGGGAGAGCCGCGTCGCACTGGCTGGGTTCCGTGCCGGGGAGCGGGGCCTGCCCGTCCAGCTTGGCATCGAGCACGTAGTTGGTGGTGTCCTCGAAGATTGGCTGGACGATGAAGTTGCCGATGAGGCTCACGGTGGGGTTAACCCGGTAGCCTTCGGAAGAACCCGCGCTGAGCAGCGATTGCTCGGCCTGCTGGTTCTCGCCCGCGGCGCTGGCCGCTTGCGCGAATGACGTCAGCGCCTGTGTGCTCTGGTGCTGCTGCTGGTAGACGCCCGCCTGAGCGAGCAGGAAAGGGTACTCGGATTCCGGATCGTCGCCGTGCTTGACTGCAGCCAGCTCCGCGGCGGCGCGGTCCGTGTCGCCGAGCGCGAGATAGTTGTTGGCGCGCGCGATCCGGATCGTCGTGTCCGCGCCACCCGCGCCGTTTGCCCGGTCGAGATAGGTCTGCGAAAGCTGATACTCGTGCATCTGCTGGAACACGCCGGCGGCCGCAATGTATTGGTCGCCGGTGACCGGGGGCGTGTCACCCGCCTCGGCTTCCAGCTGCGAAAGCGCAACTTGACGCTCGGCATCCGGGTAGCGGTCCTGCTCCGCCATGAGACTCGCGATCGCGAGACGCACACTCGCGCGATTGCTTCCTTTCACGTCCAGCGCTCGCGTGATCCGTTCCATCGCGGCCTTTCCGTCGCCCAGGGTATTGAGCGCTTCGCCGGTGGCTAGATATATCCCACTCTCGCCGGACCCCGCCTCGTCCGGCGCTGATGGCATGTTGGGCGCGTACTTCTCGGCTAGTTGGATGCTTGCCATCGCCTCCGCCCGGTCTTGCAGGTAAGCGTAGATGCG
>CAXTVG010000001.1:0-23876 GCA_964247505.1 uncultured Acidobacteriaceae bacterium | reverse complement strand
AGAGCTTTTTGGAAATCGGCTGCGGCTTCCTCGGGCCGGTGCAGATCATTCAGAATAAAGCCGCGATTGACATAGGCGGTGACAACGTCCGGATCGCGCCGAATCGCCTCAGTGAATTGCGCGAGCGCCAGCTCCGGCTGCTTGTTGTGCTTGTACACATAGCCAGCGAGCAGCGGAATATCGCGCTCTTTGGGCAGTACATCCTCATACTTCGTGACCAGCGCCAGCAGCTCGTCGTACTGTTCCAGGTGCAGCAGGTCGTAGCCGAGATAAACGACGACCTCGCGATCCTTGGGCAGCACCTGGATGGCTCGGCGTCCAATCTCCGCGGATTCCTGGTACTTGCCCGTGAAGTAGAGATAGCGCTCCTGCTCGCGCATGACGGTTGGGACGGACGCCATATTCTCCCGGACTCGGTGTACCCAGGTCCCGGCTAGCGGGATGTCGTGCGCTTCCAGTGCCGCGTTCATGCCGCCGGCGACGATAGAGGCGTTTGCGGGCGCGAGCTCATAGCCCTTGGCATAGGCAGTGAGGGCTTTGCGGTACTCGCTGTGCGAGGTGTAAAGATCACCGAGCGCGAGGTAGGGCGTATATAAGGTTGGATAGTCCTTCGCGAGCAGGCTGAAAAATTTCTCTGCGGCCGCGTCGTCGCCGGCGATGCGGGAAGCATAGCCGAGCGAGGTAAGCGCGGCGCGGCTCCGGGGATTAGCGGCCAGAACCTTGTGGAATGCCGCGATGGCTTCCTGCGTGCGGCCCAGTTTGACGAGCAGATCGCCCGCCACTTCCATGTTGTTGATGTCATTGGGCGCGAGTGCGAGCGAGGCCTGCATATCGTCGAGCGCACCTTGGTTGTCGCCGGAGTTCATCCGCACCAGCGAACGCAGACGCAGAAAGGCAGCTCGGTCCGGGCCATGCTCGTCGAGCGCTGCGATTTCCCGCTGCGCGGCTTCGAGTTGCTCGTGCGCCAGTGCCGGCTGGTCCAGATTGGTGTACAGGCCGAGAAGGTTGACGCGCAGCTGGGTCGCGTAAAGACGGCCTTCCACCGGCGAAGCAGGCAAGTGGGCCAGGGTCGCTCTGTATTCCAGCGCGGCGTCCGCGTCATTGTCCGCCAATTGGGCGATCTCGGCTCGAATGGCGTGCAGGCGATAGAAATCCGGGCTGAGCCGGGCGGCGCGCGCGAGGAATGGGGCGGCGCGCTCGACCTGGTTCGCGGAAACCTGCGCCTGGGCGGCTGACAGCTGCAGGTTCAAGTCGTTGGGCAGGGCAGCGGCGGCACGGGCGTACAGCTGCGCCGCTTCCTCCGGCTTGCCCGCGAGCTGGTTGGTATACGCGAGCTCGGCGACAACGTCGGGATGTGGGTTGCGAATGGATGCAAGCTCGGCGATCGCCTTGGTGTAGTCGCCTGTGTCCCGGTAGTAGGCGGCCAGCGAGCGCTCCACGTCGGGGTTGTTGGGCGAGCGCATTTTCGCGAGCTGGAGGTAATGGCTTGCCTGATCGAGCTGATTCAGGCGCTGGTAAGCGACGGCAAGCAGCAGCTCCGAGCGTGCGCCCGGCTCCTGGTGTTCCGCCTGCCCCAGCGCGGTGACTGCGTCGGGATAGCGGCCCGACCGCAAGTACAAGTCGCCCAGGAGAAGCAGGTCGCCCGTTCGCCTCGGGTTTGCGCTGACGACCTGTTTCAGCAGGCGCTCGGCTTCGTCGTTGCGGCCCATAAGGCTGTAGGTTTGCGCTAGGCCGGACGCGCCGTCCACCATGCCGGGCGAAAGCTTCAGGCTGTGACTGTAGGCATCCACCGCGCGGCCGTATTTCCCATCGAGACGGGCCGCATAGCCGAGCAGAAGCCAGAGCTGCGGGTCGTTCGGTGCCGCTTGCGCGGCGCGCTCTGCATAATCGAGGGCATGGGCGTGATCGCCGCGGTCGAGCGCTTGCTGCGCAGCGCGCGCCAGTCGAGCGTTGCCGATGTTGGAGCCCCAGCCGAGCTGCTGCGATGGGTCTTGCGCAGCGGCTGGCTGGTTGGTCTTGACGCCGGCGTGGGCGGGAGCAGGCGCAGCGCCGGGGTTGACCTGATAGGTCTGGGCGTGGGCAGCGCCGGCGAGTGCCGTACAGGCTACGACACACGCACGTCTCAGTGATGCAGGTATACCGATCAAGCAAGTCCCCAAAGTAACGGCTGTCCAGCTCTTTTTATTTGCGGAGCGCCGCGTTTTCAGCCACACTCTCGTTGAGCCTTCTTGTGTTTGCTGACGTAGTTTCGAAAGAATAGCAGAGGGATTCAACGGTCAAGCTCTTAAAAGATTCACTGTCCACTCCGAGGTAACCTTGCAGCGATTCGCGCCAACCACCGATCCTTCGCCGCCCATACCGATGCGCCTCATCCTTCTTGTGGCGGTTGCGGTGCACCTGCCGCTCATGCTGATGCAGCTGCCGTTGAAGTCGTACGACACAAACTTCCACATCTTCTTTGCATCGCATTATGTCCACCACTGGTTCGACCCATGGAATCCCAAGTGGTTCGCGGGATTCTCGCAAACCACGTACCCTCCCCTGCCGCAGCAGTGGATCGCGGTGCTGTCTTGGGTGCTGGGCTTGAACTGGGCATACATGGCCGTGCAGCTCGCCGCGATCCTGCTGCTGGCCGTGGGAACGTACCGTTTTTCACGCCTTTGGGTGGGTTCGCGGGCAGCTTCATTCGCCGCGCTGGCCAGTGTTCTCGTGGGCGCGGAAAGCTTTCTCGTGTACTCAGCGGGTCAGCTGGGTACCACGTCCGCCGCGCCGATCTACCTGAACGCGCTGCCGTATTTCTATGAGTGGCTTCGCTACGGAAGAGGCCGCTCGTTTCTGAAAGCGGTCGTTCTGTTCGCTGCTGCCGCAGCGGCGCACCATGCGACGCTGATTTTCGGCGCAGTTCTTTTTGCGCTGCCCGTTGTTGCTTTGGCGTGGCTCGATCGCGAGGGGGATGAGAAGCCTTCAGGCGTGATTACCCGCACGGTTGCTATTACGGTGGTAACCGCTGTCGTGATCGCGATTGTGCTGCTGCCGTTCTGGATCGCGCTCATTAAATATCCCGTGACGCAGACCCCGATCCCGCATCCGAGCCGCGCGAACTACATCCTGAGTTCCCAATGGGGGATGAACTACTTTATTGTCCCCTGGGGCGCGTTGATCCTGGCGCTGCCGTTTATTGTTTGGCGGGGTTCCGTTGTTGCGCGGCTGCGGCCCCTGCTTCTTGGCTTCTGGGTCGCGTTCATCCTGGGTCTCGGCGGCACAACGCCGGCGGGCGAACTGGTTTTGGGCCGGGCTTTTGAAGTACTCACGATGGAGCGCTTCAGCTATTGGGCCACGCTTTTGGCGCTGCCGATTCTGGGCCTGATTGCGTCCGAACTGGTAAGCCGGTTTCGGGCCCGGGCGGCGGTTCCTTTGGCGCTGCTCGCGGCTTTTTCCTGCGGTCTCGCGGCGTCCTGGTCGACATGGAAGCCGGCGGATGCCGCCAACTTCGAAGTAGCGCCCGTGGCGCAGTGGCTCAACCGCGACGGCCACGACCGGTTCCGCTACTTCACGCTCGGCTTCGGCAACAAGCTCTCCCGCCTGGCGGTTGAAACGGACGCGGCCAGCGTAGACGGCGAGTCGAACTCCGCGCGTATGCTGCCGGAGCTGACGAAATATGGCGGCGGCGCGCTGACCGACGCGAAGTACTTCGGTCTCGGCGGTTTGGAGTCCCTGAGGGCAATGCTGGATCACGCGGACCGCTACGGCCTGAAATGGGTCATCGTGCGCGATCCTTATTACGATCCGCTGCTCCACTTTGCCGGTTGGCGGCAGGTGGATTCGCTTGAAGACAATACGATCACGATTTGGTCCAAGGAAGGCGCGCCCCCAGCCGTCGCGATGAACGCGTCGCTCAAGCCGGCGCGCTGGCAGGGTCTGCTTTGGGGAACGCTGCCATTCGCGAGCGGGCTGCTGGCCATTCTTGTTGTATTGCTCCCCGGCGAGCGGCTGCGCGGTGTCCGTGCGGAAGAGCCTTCTGTCGCGGAAGAAAATTTGATGGCGGGAGGGAGAATCTCGTGAACAAGGGACCTGTTCTTGCAATAGCGCTCGCGGCCGCGACGGTGTTCCTGGTGGCTGCCGGGACCGTTTGGCCGATTCCCTCCGCGGTGTACTACGCCGGCGGCGCAAGCGGTTTGGGGTCGCCCTCAACGCCGGTGGCCGCCGCCGAAAACCTGGGCGCGCAAATTCGGCTGCGCGCATGGGACGCGGCCTACGCGGGCCTCGCGAACAAAGCCACGTTCACTGAGCCCGAGTTTCTCCAAGACCTGACCGGTAATGCCTTGAGCCTGCGTACGTATGCAACGCTTGAAAGTTTTGAAGCGCAGCCTTTGCACGAGTCGGCGACGGAAGCCGAGGTCGCGCTGAAGCTCCGCTGGTCAAGCGTGGTTGGGACTTTTCAGGACACGCGCAACCTGCACCTGGTGCGCTCCGGGGGCCATTGGGCGGTGGATTGGCCGCTGGTCAAGCAGCAGCATGTGCCGCCGCAGGTGATTCCCATTAACTATCTGCGCTGGGACGTCATCCACGGCAGCTCGAGCGATGACTGGGGATCGAGCGAGGTCGAAGCGCCGCACGTGCGGATCGTTGACATGCGTCCGGTGAACCGCGCGGACGGAGTTGTGGTGATGGGTGAGCTTCTGAACGAAGATGTGATCCCGGCGCTGGTCTCGGTGCAGGCGACCCTGGTCAGGAAAGACGGCAGCACTCTGGCCAACGGCGGCAGCTTCGACATGATCTCGCACACTCTTTTGCCCAAGCAGGTCACGCCCTTTTTTATCCAATTCCCGGACACCGATCTGGCGCAGGTCGGCAGCATCCAGATGAAGCCGCTTTCCACACTTGTTTCTGCTTCGGCCGACCCTGTGGTGGAGGTCGAGAACCAGAAGTTCAATCCCGCGCCCGGCCCGTCACTTACCGGGCAGCTCTCAAACCAGAGCGGGCAAAACGTGAACGTCGCGCATGTATTGTCGACGTTTTATGACAAGAACGGTCAGGTGACCTGGGTCGCAGGCCAGTATATCGACCGCGCGCTGTTGCCGCGGACGCCGGTGGATTTCCGCATTCCGGTGCCCGAGGACCTGGCGGGAAAAATCGCGAGCCAGCGCACAGTGGTCGCAACCTATAGCACGGGGAATCTCCAATGAGGCCGGCCCGCGTATCGCTGTTTGCCTGCCTTGTGGTGACCCCGGCGCTGGGCCTCGCTCAAAACGGGAACATGCGCTTGCCTGAGAGTGTCACGGCAGGCAGCACTTTCTCAATTGCAACCACCGGCAGTGGAAAGGCCAATCTGTACATCGCAGGACCGGGAGGGGCACTTCGGCGCGAGCTTGCCCTCGGAGAGACTGTTTCCATCTCCGGAAGTGAGCTGTACAGTGCTGGGCACTATGTGGCGGTCCTCGTTGCGGGTTCGTCCACTGAGACTGGGGCGATGGACATAGTTTCTGCTCCACAGCCCGCAACACTTAGCTTTCTAGCCAGGCCGTCTCGCCTGGCGGTAGGTCTGCGCGGCGGCGTGAGCGGGACGGCCTACATTTTCGACGCGTACCACAACCTGATCACCACGCCGATGCCGGTTTCCTTTCAGCTTTCCACGCCGACCAGCGCGGTCCAGGCAAAAACTGTACTCAGCCGGGACGGCGCGGCCTGGACGCAGATGGACTCCGCGCCGCGGGAGGGTGCAGCAAGATTTGTGGCGCAGACCTCGGGTGTGACGGAGACGCGCGTGATCGAAGAAGTGCCCGGCGACCCGTGCGGGCTTACCATGAGCGCGCACCCGGACGGGCGCAGGATTGCGCTCGAGACCCAGCCTGTGAAGGATTGCAGCGGAAATTCTGTGCCGGACGGAACGATCGTGACATTTACTGAAAACTATGGCGGCATGCAGTCCACGGTAGACGCCCCACTCAAGCAGGGAATCGCGCGTGCCGAGATGCCGTCGGTCGAGGGGGCGCGGCTTTCGGTTGCAAGCGGCGTGGTGGCGGGCAATGAGATTCGCTGGGGAGGTGGACGATGAGCCGCCGCTTGGCGGTCGGCTGCGCCGCGGCGTTGCTTGCGAACCTGACTTTCGCTCCGGCTGCCCCGGCGGACGAGCCGTCGGTAAAAGTGGAGCGGCAGGTACAGGGATCGCGTGTGCTTGAGAAGTCAACCGAGGCTGAGGCGATCCGCGATTACTTGCAGGCTTGGGAAAGCATGGGCGCGGCCCTCAATACGAACCAGGCCGCATTGCTCGATCCGGGGTTCGTCGGAACAGCGCGTGACAAGCTCGCCGAGGCTATCGCCGAGCAGGTCAAGGCAGGCGTCCGCACGCGCTATCAAGCCCAGAGCCATGATCTTCAGTTCGTTTTCTACTCGCCGGAAGGGCAATCCTTAGAGCTCGTCGATACAGTGGAATACGAGCAGCAGGTGCTTGCCGCTGACAAAAACCTGACTACCGGGCGCGTGAGGACGCGCTACTTGGTTGTGATGACGCCCGCAGAAGTGCGATGGAGGGTGCGCGTCTTCCAGGCAGATACGGGTAAGTAGAACTTCTCGTTCCGGATTACGATTTAGCGGCGGCCTTAGCGGCTTTCTTCTCCTCTTTGGTGAGGTTTCCGGGAGATTTCTTGTCGCCGCAGGAAGGAATGCCAGCCTCGACCGCTGAGCCTTCTTCGTAGTCGTTCCAGGTTTCCACCATCATGAAGGGAATGGCCTGATCGGGCTGGACGAATTTTCGCCAAAAACCGAAAGTGTCCCAGAAGGTCTGGCCGCAGCGCGCTGCGATGTGCCGGTTCAGGCCCCAGGAGGCCTTGCTGTCGTCAAACTGCGGCCAGGCGCCGCCAACGATGATCTTGTCCGGGTGTTTCGTCGTCATCGTCTGATAGAAGTTTGTGAGATAGTCTTCGCCCCAGTTGCTTCCATCCGCGGCCCATCCCTTTGTCCCCGGATGAATCCACGGATAAAACCCGTCGAAGTCCGCCGCATATTGAGCCGGCAGGTTCTCATCGATCAGCAAGGGAGCGGGGCTCCACTTGTCCACGGCGGCCCGCACTTTGTCCCAGTCGGCGTGGCTGACCTGGGGAGGGAAGACAAAGATGACCGGGCGCCCCTCGTAGGTAAGATACGCTTCCTGCCCAGGCGCCCCTGCGGCCAGATAGGTGTCGTGGAACTTGGTGAAGTCAGCGATTACCTCGTCCGTAGCACCGACCTCCGGATCGGTTTCCTCGTACATCATCGCAATGTGGAACTTATGTTTGCCCGCGAGAGCCTGCATGCGCGCGTAGCTTTTATCGACGAGCGGCTGGCGATCGCCATACCAGTCGAGCACAAAAGCGGAAATGCCCATGTTTTTTGCTTTGCCGATCTGCCCTTTGATCACCTCGGGGTCGTCCGAGGAGTAGCCCACCGAAATATGATTCGGCTGGCCGAACCAAGCCTCATAGAGGGCAAGCACTTCCGGCGTCTTACCGGTCGCAGGGTGGGTGAGGCGCGCGGGCGCGGGGGAAGCGTTGGAGCAGCCGTGAAAGGCGAATAAAAGGAAAATAGAAGCAAGAAATACACGGACTAGCATAAAAGTTACCTTCCCAAGTGTGGTAATGCTTTCAATGTGTTACTCATAATACCGGGCAACTATTACCAGCGGGGGCCACATCTGTGCAGATGATTGATTACCTATGTCCCAGATTGCAAATAATCGCTTTTTCGGCAATTTTGCTGTTCCTCGGCCGGTTTTGAACGGCCATACTGAAACTCGAAAGCCGGAAGTGCAGAGACTACGTTGACCAGTTCGCCATCCAATCCGAGAACACTGCAAGCCCGTATTGTACGGGGAAGTGTTGTGCTGCTATCGGGCTCCGGCCTGACAACCGGTATCAACCTCGCCTACAACATAGCCGTTGCCCGGTTTCTGGGTCCGATCGGCTTCGGCCAGACTACCGCTGTCTTCACGCTGCTGACGCTTGTTTCGGCGGTGACGCTTTCCTTCCAGCTGGCAACGGCAAAAGCGGTAGCACAGGAAGCTTCAGCGGAGGGCGGCTCTGCAATTTCCCGGAGCTTCGGCAGCAGCGCCTGGGCTTGCGGTTTGCTGGTCGGCTTAGTGCTGCTGATATTTCAGAACCAGATTTCAGCGTACCTGAATCTTCCCAGTCCGGTTTTGGTCGTTCTGCTGGCCGCAGGCGCGGCGTTCTACGTGCCTCTGGGCAGCCGGCGCGGCCTGGTGCAGGGGGCCTACGGATTCCGCAAGCTTGCCGCCAACCTTGTACTGGAAGGGCTGGTGCGGCTGCTCGGTTCGCTGTTGGCGGTCACCCTGGGATTTGGCGTAAATGGAGTAATCGCGGCAAACGCCGCTGCGATCGCGATTGCCTACTTTGCCATCGTCCCGCCCCGGCCTCTTTCAGAGATCCCAGGGCGCTTCTTTGGCGGCGCCCACCGCGAAATCGCACAGACCATGGTTTTTTTCTCCGGCCAAATGCTGATCAACAACTGCGACATCGTGCTGGTCAAGCACTTTTTCACTCCAACCGCAGCTGGCTTATACGCGGTTATAGCCATGGTCGGCCGCGTGATCTTTGCCCTTTGCCAGGCGGTGGTGAACAGCATGGTGCCAATTGTCGCGGGAACGGGGGAGCAGGAACGAAAAGGCTACCGGCTGATTGCGACCTCCCTGCTGCTGGTTCTGGTTATCGGTGCGGTGCTCGCGCTTGGGCTGCGACTTGCTCCAGCAACGGTTTGCACGGGGCTGTTCGGCTCCGGCTTTCTGCTCCCGGGCCCCCATGGGTTTCCCTTTTTGCTCGCCTTGTACGCCCTCATGACCGTGGTTTACTCCTTGAGCGCCGTCATCATTACCTACGAGATGTCCTACAAAATTGCAAACACAAGGTGGGTGCAGCTGCTCTTCAGCGCGCTCATCATCGCCGGGATTTGCCGGTATCATGCTTCCTTGGAACAGGTCATCGAGGTGCAGCTTGTTCTGGTATCGCTCATGCTCATGCTGGTGGCGGTTCCTTTTCTGCGCAGCGCGATCGGGAGCAGCAGGACGCAGCAAGGCTCTGCATCCGGAGCTGTCCGTCTCAAGAAGCGCGTTTCTGAGGACGAGGTGATAGCGGAGTTCTTGAAAAGCGATTTCGGTAAGAGTGATTACAGCCACTACCATGACCAGCTTCAGAAGGTGGTCTACTCCCCGGACTTCGGGAGTGAGGACGAGAACCGGAAGCGCCGCGCGCTGCTTTCGGTAAAGCACCTGGCGCTTTGGAAGGAGATCCCTGAGGACACCGAATGGTATGAGGTCGAGCTGACGGAGCAGGATCTGACGCGCGTGCGTGTGTTCCCTCGCGCCCAGTGGCGGAAACTTGCGCGCGGCGGCAGCTTTGCGATCACCGAAGTGGCGGGCAGGCTGCATAGCGCGGAAGACGCCGCCGGCAGCAAGCTGCTGGCGAAGATCGCATCGATTCGCAGCTGCTTTGTCGAAGGGCAGTCAAAGCTGGGGTCCGTGGTGCTGATTGGGGTGAACGAGGCGGAACCCCTGGCCGTGATCGATGGAAACCATAGGTTTGTCGCTGCAGTGCTCGAAGGCAAAATCCATCAGCTCCGTTTTCTTTGCGGTTTGTCGCCGAACATGAACAAGTGTTGCTGGTACCGGACGAACGTGCGCACCCTCACTCGCTATGCGAGAAACCTGGTGCGGCACTCTTCGCGGGATCCGGAACGAGAATTAGCTGGCCTGTTCGAAATAACCGGCATCTAGTAAAAGGAAGGCCAAATTAGCTCCGGTAGTTCGCACCGGATTTGCATCAAAAGCAAGTAAAAAGAAAAGAGAAGAATATGACCAATAGATTGCGTTCTGTTACCGTGCACCAAATTCCTTCGGCCGTAACCAACACCGGGGAGCGTCGCTTTCTCCGCGATCTGCAAAGCCACGTCGCGGCCGAGCGCCCCCGGATCGTGCTTGACTGTTCCGAAGTGGCGCAGATGGACGATGCCACAGTGCATCTGCTGCTCTGCTGCCTGGAGGAGGCAATGAAGAGCAATGGGGATGTAAAGCTTGCGGCCCTTTCCCCAGCGGCGGAGTCTTCGCTGCGGAGAAGCAAGGTAAACCGCCTCTTCGAGCTGTATCCGACGCCGGCAGCCGCGGTGCACAGCTACCAGAGCCCTTTCACGAGCGAGGCGATGCCGGTGTTCGACTCAAGAAATGGCGCACTCGAGGCGGAAAGCGCGGCGTGACTAAAGGGTAGAAATCGCAAGAAAGCGGGAGACCCGAAGGGCGAAAGCGCGTTAGCATCGTAGCCATGAGAAGTTCGCTCCCCGGAGTCAGTCGAACGGCTGCTGCCGGCCTTGCCATCATCCTGGCCTACCCTTCAGGGCACCTTGCGTCGGCGCAGCAAACCGGGCGGCCTCCTGCGAGCCCGCAAGCAGCCGAAAGTGGAGCAGGTACTGCTACCCCACAGCCGCCCATCCCAGACAGTCCCGCAGCCCAGCAATCTCAAGGTCTATCCAGCAAACCCGGGCAGCAGGACACTATCCCCACGCCCCTTGGTACCGCGGCCGCACCGGTGATTCGCTCGGAAGGGGTTCCCGCGTCGCGCCCTGCTGGAGCGGCGATCGCGCCGGCGAAACAGCGGCGCGCCCACTCTTATGCGATTCGCGTGGGCTTAATCGTTGGAGCTGCTGTGGCGGTGGGAGCAGTCACGGCCGCTTCTCTGTCCACTTCCAGCCGTCCACATTAGAGGGTTTTGGGCAGATGCGCCGTGAGAGAAGAGGTGACACCCTGCACAGTACACGACCTATCTTCATCAGCTTTTCGGGCATTGACGGGGCTGGGAAAAGCACCCAGATTGCGAATCTGCAGACATACCTGCGGAGCTCCGGGCTGCGCGTGGACCTCATCACCTTTTGGGACGATGTTGCGCGCCTGAAGCGGCTCCGGGAAGGCGCAGGTCAAAAAGTCTTTAGGGGCGATGCCGGCGTGGGAACCCCGGAGGCGCCCATTGAACGCCGAGACAAAAACGTCCGCTCCCCTTTGATGACGCTTGTGCGGCTGGCGCTCTATGCGAACGACGCACTCTCACTCCGGTCGGCCGCGAACAAAGCGCGGCGCTCCACAGCGGAAGTCGTAATATTCGATCGCTTTCTTTACGATGAACTCGCCAACCTGAATCTTGGGACTCGAGCGGCGCGGCTGTACATCCGCGCAGTGCTCAAGATTGTCCCGCGGCCGCAGCTCAGCTTTGTTCTGGATGCGGATCCGGAGCAGGCAAGGGCGCGCAAGCCTGAATACCCGCTGGAGTTTCTCCATCTAAATCGCGCAGCTTATCTAGGCCTGAGCAGACTTTTGAGCGGGATTACGGTGATCCCGCCTATGCCTCTCGAATTGGCTAAGGCTGAAGTGGTGCGGCACGTGGGCGCGGTGCTCGCGCCCACGCCGCTGTGAGCGCTGCGAAGCAGCCCGCTACCAATACTTAATTGCCAAGTTATCCAGGTAAGTGGTGTTCGCAGCCATCCGGTAGTTGCCGTCCATTTGGTAGTTCACGGTCATCCCGTACCAACCCTGCGGTACCGGGAACGGAGGAAAGGTTCGGTTGATATTGAATGCTTGGCCGTTTACGGCGATCGTTTTGTAGAGGAGCGAGTTGTCCGCAAGGCGTTGGACATCGATGGTCACGTGGTTCCAAGCATTGTTGTTTAAACTGCATGGGGCCCCCGTGGAAACCCAGTGTGCGTTGCGATTGTCCCAGACATCCCAATCGCCGTCAGCCAGATGGTTGCACTCCGTGCCCCACTCCATTCCGACTCCGTTCATATAGATGTTTACGTCGAACTCAAGATCTTGGGTCACTGAAAAATTAGTTATGAATACATCCGCGTCATACTGAATGTTCTGCATGTTTGGCAGTATTTTGTGGTCGTTGTCGGGCAGATTTTGCGTGGTGCCCTGGCCGATGATTTTGTTCGACCACAGCACATCCGAGTACGGCGTGCTGCCGCCTATGTCGAACCGCGTTGCGTTGCCGCTCAAGGATGTGTACCCCACATGCTGGGTCATCCTCCAGTTAACGCCCGAGCACGGCGAACAAACATCATATACGGGGGCGAGCTCTCCCCACTGGTCCCAGCTCCCGGCCGACTGGATCGAGGAGATTGTTTTGGCGGCGACGTTATCAGTGGCGGCCTGTACGTTGAGGTTAAGCTGCGCGGTTGTGGACCCTCCGCAGTGATCCCAGGATTGCACCACAGTCCGCTGCGGTCCAGCGCCCAGGCTTACCTGCTGGTTGAATGCGG
Organism: uncultured Acidobacteriaceae bacterium; assembly: GCA_964247505.1. GTDB lineage: Bacteria > Acidobacteriota > Terriglobia > Terriglobales > Acidobacteriaceae > EB88. Next base: position 11,585 of record CAXTVG010000001.1, on the reverse strand, counting down.
ACCCTTGTGAAACCGCCATCAATTGGTCGTTTGCATACACGCCTATGGCCGCAACGCCTTGCGGGCAGCTAGTGGTCGCCGACGCGATAATGCTCACGTTGCTGCTCACTGTGCTGTTGTTGGCTGGAGACGCTACATACACGCCGCTTTGCGTGTTCGCGCTCACCTGGACGGGGGTGCCGCTCGCGCCGCCGCAGTTATCCCATTCCTGCACGTAGGTCTGGTGCGAGCCGGAAGGGAGCGAAATCGATGTATTGATGCTGGAGCCCGGCGCGTTGTAAACGAGATGGTTGTCGACATAGATCCCCATGGCCGACACGCCGCGCTGGCAGGAGGTCGCGGCGGAAGCCACGTATTGCGCACTGCCGTTCACTGTTGCGCCGTTGGAAGGGCTGGAAACAGTAACCGTCGCGAAGGCGGGCAGCGCAGCCGGCAGGAGGAGCATCAAGCTTGAAAGCAGGCGAGTCTTCATGGATCGGTCCTTAAGTAAATTGGAGGCGGACGCAGGCAGGGGAATGCTTGCGGCAAGTTACAGGCCGGCACAGCTAAACTATTTCGTTCGTAACTGAGAAGCAGTCAGCAAGGCGCGGTTTAACGATTTCAAGCGGCACAATTCGAGCTCTGCCCGTTGAAAAGCAAAGCACCATGGACCATGGACCGGAGCATAAGTAAGTCGTAAATTCAGATGGACAGGGCTGCTGGGGGTGCAGCGCCGGCTACCTGCTTTCTAAAAATCGGGTTCCGTTTATGGGAAGTCTCTCAACACGGATAATACACAACGGATTGGGGGAAACAAGACGGTAAACTCGAAAAAGTTAAGAAAGTTTAAAACTTATGCATCCCTTCTTGCTGCCGTGCAAATTGTTTCTTAACTCTGAAATATAGACATAGCTCCGGCAACGAAATTACATCCCGGACGGGGCGGGGTTTGGAGTTTGCAATCGGTTTGGCGCAGGCCTGCAAAGTTAGGAGCGGGGGCAGAGTGCATCCACTGCCGCGCAGGCCACACTTTACACGTTGAGAGGCGGCGCGCTTTGGAAATGCGCGAGATGTTGATTCAGAACCCACCTGCTAAGTCCAACGTCGCGCTGCGTTGTCTAAGTCGTGCCGGTAGCAAGCGCGGGCATGCAAAAAGACGGGTAAGCGGTTTTGAGATTGGATCGCAAGCAGAGAAAAACCAGCGCGCAAAGCTGTCGTAAACTCTCGAGCACCTGGTCTGAGCGCTTGATCCGCGGAAGCGAGCCGCGCTGGTAGACTCGCGGCTGAAGCCTGCGATGGCCGGCTGGGGAGCTCAAGTATGCGAACGGTGGCGCAGCGGCGGCTTGACGCTCTGGCCCGCAGGGGTTTGGGCAGGCCGCTGCACGGGCGCGTCGAACGCTGGAGCCCGTGGGTGCTGTTTGCCTTTGCGGCAGCGGTTCTCCTCAGCCTGCTGCCCGGGGCGCTGGGGGCGTTTGGAGGCGTCCTTGCCGTTCTGCTGGGCGGCTCGCTGGCTGTGCTCTTGTGGATCCTGCTGTTTCGATGGGCTTCGCGGCGGCTGCTTTGGACGGTGCGCAACCGGCTGATCGTGACGTGCCTGCTGATGGGGCTCGCGCCGGTGGTGCTGTTCGACACGCTGGCCGGCATCGCCGCGTATGTGCTTTCGGGCCAGTTCGCGACCAATACCGCCCGCGCCGCGCTGGATGAGGCGCTCGAGCGCGTGAAAACGAGTGACGGCATCACGGTTGCGCCCTTGCTGCATGAGATTTCGCTCCATCCGGGAGCTGATCGCTTTCCTCTGCCGGTGGTTTCTCTTGGAAAAGGTGATGCGCAAGGGATGCGCGTGACTATCGCCGCGTGGGACGGCACGAAGCAGCTGCGCCTGGAACCGCCGAAAGGGACGGCGGGAGCCGAATCCGCCCTGTTTCCCGGTGGGCCTCCGCCCGCGTGGCTGTACTCCGACTTTCAAGGCGTGGTCGTGAGCGGCGGCAAGCTTCTGCTTTGCTCCGCTATTTTTGCCGGGGATGCCCCGCACACTCTCCTCGTCGTCGCGGCGTCGCCTGTGAATGCGCAGAGTCTCGCGTCCATTGCAAGCGGGCTGGGAAATATCACCATTTTGCCCATGCAGGAGAATGGCGCCCAGCGCGAGGGCTTCCGCCGTGTGCAAGGCGGCGCGGTTGCTCGACCGGCGCACCTTTTCGACCCGCGCGTGTACTTCAGCGCACCGCTGCACATGACGGAATGGACTACGGGAGCGGACCGGACGGCAATGCTGGGAGTGATCTCGCGCCCGAGCGTCCTGTACGGACGCCTGTTTGCAAGTTCTGTGCGTGTGGGCGCGGTGGTGCGCGATGCATTGATTGCGATTACCGCGCTGTTCTGCTTGATAGAACTGCTCGCCTTGCTGATGGCCGTGCGGCTGAGCCGGACGATCACAAACGCGGTGGCGGACCTGTACCGGGCGACGGAGGAAGTGGATCGGGGCAACTTCGCGCACCGCATCCAGGTGCGCCGCAGCGACCAGCTGGGCGCGCTCGCCGCCTCGTTCAACGCGATGGCCGGTTCGCTCGCGGAGCTCCTCGAGCAACAGCGCGAAAAGGAGCGCATGCAGAACGAACTCGCAATCGCGCAGCAGGTGCAGAACAGCTTGTTCCCGCCCAGCTGTGTGCGCTTGCCCGGCTTTGAGCTGCACGGCGTGTGCAAGCCTGCGCGCATGGTGAGCGGGGACTACTACGACTTCCTGCTCGCGGGCGAAGGCGACGTTTGCCTGGCGCTGGGCGACATCAGCGGCAAGGGCATTTCCGCCGCGCTGCTGATGGCCTCGCTCCATGCCGCGGTGCGCGCGTTTTCCTCGGCAGCAGAGCCTTCACCGGGGCTGCCGTTTGCTTTCCAGCTTGCGCAGCCGGCAAAGCTGCTGGGGCAGCTGAACCGGCACCTGCTCGCAAGCACGCAACCGGAAAAATACGCGACGCTGTTTCTGGGCTGCTATACGAGCGCCACGCGGCAGCTCTTGTACTCCAACGGCGGCCAGCTGCCGCCGCTGGTGCTGTGCGCGAATGGGCAGGTAAAGCGGCTGGACCGGGGCGGGTCGGTGGTGGGTTTGCTGGACGGGATGGTGTATGAAGAGGGGACGGTCACGCTGGATGAGGGCGATCTGCTGCTGGCTTACTCGGACGGTGTGACGGAGCCGGAGAACGGCTTCGGCGAGTTTGGAGAGGACCGCCTGCTTGAGGTGGTGTGGAGCAAGCGCAGAGAGCCGCTCGAGGCAATGTCAAGTCATGAGATGCGCGCACTGCACATCTGGATCGGCGACACGGAACAGCCGGACGACATCACGCTGGTGCTGGGGCGGCAATCCTGATTTGCGGGCAGGCTTGAACAAGCGCGCGGCAATGGCGCATGCTGGAGTTATGCCTTTATTCGCCAGCATCGCTTTTTCTGCACTGCTCGCTGCTTTCGCGTTTGGCCCCGGCGTTCACAACGCGCAGACGCAAGTCCCTGCCGTGCCGCAGCGGCAAACCAGTACGCCCTACACCGGCAATCTTTCTGTTTTTGAATACAAGGATCGCGACAAGAAGTTGCAGATCGGGCGCGTGATGGATCTGCTTGGCATGGAACCGGGCAAATCTGTGGCGGATCTCGGCGCGGGCTCGGGCTGGTTTACGGCGCGTGCCGCCAAGCGCGTGGCACCGGGCGGCACTGTGTATGCGGAAGATATTAATCCAGCCGCGGTGCAGGCGATCGCGCAGCGCGCGGAGCAGGCCGGGCTCAACGATGTGCGCACGATTCAAGGAGCGCCGGACGACCCAAAGCTGCCGCGCACGAGCGTGGATGCGGTGCTGATGATGAAGATGTATCACGAGATCGCGCACCCGGAAGCGTTTCTGCGCGATCTGAAACCAGCGCTCAAGCGCGGCGCGAAGGTGGGCATTATCGACCGCAACGGCAACGGCGCCGATCATGGACTCGACGAAGCAGTGGTGGTGCGCGAAATGGGCGCGGCGGGTTTCGCGCGCGTGGGCCGTTATGATTTCACCAAGGCGGACGGGCAGGATTATTTTTTGATCTTCGCAGCGAAGTGACACCCGTCGGATTGCGATCCCGAATCGCATTTGCGAATGCATGAGTTTTTTCACGCGTGAGCGCGGCGATTGGAGTGCGGGAAAAATTCTGTATGCGCGCCGCCGCGCCGCACCGCACGCGCATCCAATACCCCACAGCAACAAAGGACTGGAATCGCGCGCGCGTTTGCTTCTGCTCGAAGTGCATGCAATGCCTTCGCTGAATTGCTCAGCGAAGGGAACGAACGCAGAAAGCGCGCAAAGAAAAGGACGGACGAGCGATCGATGTTTGATTACCTGATTGTGGGAGCCGGTTTTGCGGGAAGTGTTTTGGCAGAAAGACTCGCATCGCAGAAGAACGCGCGGGTGCTGGTCATCGACAAGCGCGCGCACATCGGCGGCAACGCGTACGACTTTTACAACGACGATGGCATTCTCGTGCATCGGTACGGTCCGCATATTTTTCACACCAACGCAGCGAAAGTTTTTGATTATCTGTCGCGGTTTACGGCATGGCGGCCCTATGAGCACCGTGTGAAAACCAGTGTGGATGGGCAGCTGGTGCCTATGCCGATCAACGTCGACACTTTGAATACTCTTTACGGTCTGCACCTCAGCTGCAGCGAAGTCGACCCGTTCCTCGCATCCATCGCGGAGCCCCGCAAGGAAATTCGCACGTCGGAGGACGTGGTGGTGAGCCGCGTGGGCCGCGAGCTGTACACAAAGTTTTTTCGCAACTACACGCGCAAACAATGGGATCTCGATCCATCGGAGCTCGATGCGTCCGTAACCGCGCGCGTACCGGTGCGCTCGAACAAGGACGACCGCTACTTCACCGATCAGTTCCAGGCCATGCCGCTCCACGGGTACACGCGGATGTTTGAGCGCATGCTCGATCATCCGAATATTCACGTGATGCTGAATGCCGACTACGCCGACATCAAAGATGAAGTGAGCTTCCGCGAGCTGATTTTTACCGGTCCGGTAGACGAGTACTTCGATTACTGCTACGGCAAGCTGCCGTATCGCTCACTGCGTTTCGAGCACCAAACGCACGATCGTCAAGTGTTTCAAACGGCCCCGGTCGTGAATTACCCCAACGAGCACGCCTATACGCGCGTGACTGAGTTCAAATATTTGACCGGTCAGGAGCACGCAAAGACGAGCATCGTCTACGAGTACCCGATGAGCGAGGGCGACCCGTACTACCCGGTGCCGCAGCCGCAGAATGCCGAGCTCTACGCGCGCTACCGTGCTCTGGCCGATGCGCTGCCACTGGTGCACTTTGCCGGGCGGCTGGGGACGTACAAGTACTACAACATGGACCAGGTGGTCGCGCAGGCGTTGAGTCTTTTCGCGAAGCTGGGCGAGCGCACCTCTTCGGGGCGGGTCAGTCAGCAGGAGAAGCGCCTGCTGTCCATCCCCGTCGACTTGAACGCCGAGGAGAAATTGCGCGCGGCGAAGAGTGATGGGAACCGGGTGGCTTAGCCGATGCGCGACGGCGCTGCGAGTAGTGCTAAGCCAGAGGTTTGGGGTGGAGCGGAGTACACCTGCAACCGGGTGCGCGACTGTTGGTTCGACCAGATGAACCTGTCGGGCCACGCAGAGCGCGCGCGGGACCTCGAGATGTTTGCGGAGCTTGGCATCCAGGCGCTCCGGTGCGGGCTGTTGTGGGAGCGGCACGAAACGAGCCCGGATTGGAAATGGGCGGATGCCTATCTTGCATCTGTGCGCGGCGCGGGGCTCCGTCCCATTGCCGGGCTGGTGCATCATGGGAGCGGACCCGAGCACACCAGCCTTTTGGACGCCGCGTTCGCGCCCAAGCTGGCTGACTACGCCGGCCAGGTAGCCAGGCGTTATCCATGGATCGACGCATATACGCCTGTGAATGAGCCGAATACCACAGCGCGGTTCGCTTGCCGTTACGGGGTCTGGTATCCGCACCACCTTTCGCGTGAAAGCTACATGCGAGCGCTCCTCAACCAGACCCGGGCGACAGTGCTCAGCATGCAGGCGATTCGCGAGGTGCGCCCGGACGCGAAGCTGGTCCAAACCGACGACTTGGGAAAGCTCTCTTCGACCCCCGAGCTTACCGGCACCTGCGACCTGATGAATGAGCGGCGTTGGCTGAGTTTCGATCTCCTGTGCGGGCAAGTAGACCGGCAGCACCCCATGTATGCCTATCTGCGGGACAGCGGGATTGCGGAGCACGAAATCCTCTGGTTTCGCGACCACCCGAGCCCCCCGGATGTGCTGGGTGTGAACTACTACGTTACAAGCGACCGCTTTCTCGATCATCGCGTGGAGCGCTACCCGCACCGCTGCCGTTCGGCGGAGGGCCCGTTCGCGGATGTCGAGGCGGTCCGGGTTCAGGGCGAAGGCATGCAGGGCTTCGGCGCGATCCTTCTGGAAGCGAATCGCCGGTACAACATTCCCGTTGCGATTACGGAGGTTCACCTGGGCGACCGGGTTGAGGAGCAAATCCGCTGGGCGGCCGAGGCCTGGGAGGGAGCGCTCGCGGCGGGGCCAGCCTGCGCTGCCGTGACGTTTTGGGCGCTGCTGGGCTCGTATTTCTGGAGCGGCCTGGTGACCTCCGACAATGGGCACTATGAGCCGGGAGTATTCGACCTGCGCTCCGGCGAACCTACCCCAACCGCCCTGGCCGGGATTGTCCGCCAATGTGCACAGGGCCGCACTCCGCACCATCCGGCTCTTGCTGAACGCGGCTGGTGGCGTCGCCCCGGCCGCATCCAGTATGAGCCGGATGTGGAACTCGTGGCCTAGGTTTGGAGCAGTTTTTCCTTCCAGGCAGCTTCTGTTAACGCACCCTGGTCCGGCTCCAAGCCGCTGGTGGCCTGTGCAATCGCTTCAAAGGGGGCTTTGGGCGTGCGATCGGCATAAAGAAGGCCGTTGGCTTCCTGGAATGTGTCGGTGAACTGCGTATAGCAGAAACCGGCCAGCGCGGGCAGGCGGCGCACTGTTTCAAGCAGGGTCCGGTAGCGCTCCAGGAACTGTTCGGAAGACTCAGAGCGCGAGTAGCCCCAGGTTTCCTGCTGATCGGCGCTGAGCGCGATACCGCCGAATTCGGTCAGTACGATGGGCTGGCAGCCGGCAACAGTTTCGCGCCCCAGGGTCAGCTGGCGGCCGCCGGGGCGTTCGCGCTGGAACAGCTTCGCCTCGACATCGTGGATGCGATAGCGGACCCCGATGCGCTCGGGGGTATCGTCGTAATCGTGGATGCCGATGATATCGGTGGCCACACTTTCCCAGCCGTCATTGCCGATGACCGGCCGGCTTGTATCAATGGCCTTGGTCATGTGGTAAAGCGATTGCACAAAATGCCGCTGGGCCGGGCTCTCCGGCAGGTCGGGCACCCCCCAGCTTTCGTTGAAGGGCACCCAGGCCACGATGCAAGGGTGGCTCCGGTCGCGCTCGATCACCTCCAGCCACTCGCGGGTAAGCCGGTGGATGCTCTTGGTGGTGTAGCGGTAAGCGCTGGGCATCTCCTCCCACACCAGTAGCCCCATGCGGTCGGCCCAGTACAGGAAGCGGGCGCACTCGATTTTCTGGTGCTTGCGGACACCGTTAAAGCCCATCTTTTTCGCGAGTTCGATGTCTTTGATGATGGCCGCATCATCGGGCGCCGTGATGCCCGACTCGGGCCAGTAACCCTGGTCCAGGACCAGGCGCAGGTTGAGCGGCCGGTTGTTCAGCAGGAAGCGGTCGCCCTGGGTCGAAACCGAACGCAGCGCTGTATAGCTGTGAACCGTATCCAGCACCGTCCCGTCCGCGTCGCGTAGTTCTATCAGCGCATCGATGAGGTTAGGGCTTGCGGGCGACCAGAGCAGTTCATTGCGGTAGTCGTCAATGCCGGGGTCGGACAGAGCAATGCGCCGGTGGACTTCGCCCGCGATCACGCGGTAGAAGTCTTCCGCGATGACCTGGCCGCCGGCGGACAGCAGCACGCGCATCTGCAGGGGCGAGCGATCGCGCTGCGCGGTATCCTCCGCCAGACTGCCCCCGGTAATGCGGCCGTCAATCAACAGAGCTTCCAGGCCTATTTCCCAGCGATCGAGCGAGCTGGACCATTGAACGCAGTGGACGCGCGTCGCCGGCACCGTCTCAAGCCAGACCGCCTGCCAAATGCCGGTAGTGCGCGGGTACCAGATGGAGTGCGGCTCAAGCTTCCAGTCCTGCTTGCCGCGGGGTTTGGCCAGGTCGGCGGGGTCGTCTTCGGCGCAGACCACAACTTCCTGCACGGGCCCGTCCGCCAGAACCTCGGTGATATCGCGGCTGAAAGGGGTATAGCCGCCTTCGTGTACCGCGACCTTGTTCCCGTTTACCCATACCGTTGCGCGCCAGTCCACGGCCTCAAAGTGCAGCCACAGCCGCTCGCCCAATGCGAGCGGCTCCTGGTTCCAGGTGCGCCGGTACCACACCGCCGTATAGAAGCCTGTGTCGCCGATGCCGCTGGCCTCGGTTTCCGGGCTGAACGGCACAGTAATGTGTGCGTCCCACTCGACCTCGCCGGGCAGGGAGCAGGCCTTACCCCGGCCGTTGCAGAACTCCCAGTCGCCGCTGAGCAGGCTCCAGCGCTCCCGGCGCATTTGCGGGCGGGGGTGGGGCAGCTCCGGTTTTCTCTCCTGCGTGGTCGATTCCATAGGCGTTGGACGGCTCTTTTCGAGTAGGGGTCTCAACAAAATTGTGACAGAAGTGAGCTGCGGCCGGGGTGGAAAATGTGACTTTGGTACCGAAGCACCTTAAGAAGGCCGTGCGCCCTCGGGGAGCCCTTCGCCAGGCAGAATCAGAGTGAAAGCCGTGCCGCTGCGCCCCGGCACAGTCGAGCTGCGCACGTGCATGCGCCCGTTGTGCTTCGCCACGATCTCCGCGCTGAGCCACAGGCCGATGCCCGAGCCGACCGCGCCTTTGGTCGTAAAAAACGGCTCATACATGCGCCTGCGGGCGGCCACGGGAATGCCGGAACCGGTGTCCGCGATGGTAATGCGTACCCCGGGCTGGCCTGTTCCCCAGTTGGTCGCGGGCCGCACCCGTATACGCAGCATGCCCCCTTCCGGCATGGAGTCAATAGCGTTACCAACCAGATTGGCGAGAACCTGGCGGATCTGGCCGTCGAAGCAGCGGAAAGCTGGCGTGTCTTGCTGCTCCATGCGCACTTCCACGCCGTTCTTCTTGAGCTTTTGCCCAAACAGTTCCAGGACTGTCTGGACCAGTTCGCCGGGCAGGCAAGTTTCCGCCTGGTTCGTTTTGCGATGGAAGCGCAGGGTTTGCAGCGCAATCCGCGACACGCGCGTGGTTTCCTCTTCCGCCATCGCGACGTAGCGCCGGACCTGCTCGAGATCGTCCGTGTGCAGCGCCAGATAGTGCAGGTTGACGATGGATTCGAGCGGGTTGTTGATCTCGTGGGCGATGGACGCGGAAAGCCGGCCCACCAGCGCCAGGGCTTCGCTTTCGCGCACGGCCTGCTCGGCGCGCTTGCGGCCGGTCAGGTCCTCGCTAAGCGAAAGCAGCCGCACCGCGCCATGCGTATCGGACGGGAAAACGGAAAGCGAGGTGCGCACCCACACCGGGCTTCCGCTCGCATGGGTAAACCGGTGCTCCGCGGTAAACGGCTGCCCGGCACTCGTAAGCAGGTGCTCAAGATCGGGGCGCATCGCGGCATAATCGGCCTCGTGCATCAGGTCGAAGATGCTGCGCGTGTCGATGCTGGCGCGGGTGTGGCCTAAAGCGGTGTAAAACGCGCGATTGACTTCCACGATCCGCCCGCCCGTGTCGCAGATCGCAGCGCCGGTGGCGGCGTGCTCCAGGGTGCGGAACAGCCAGGCATCGCGCTCCTTGCCCGGCGCTTCTGCATCCTTCACTTCAATCATTCGGCTCATCCCTTTTGTACTTACCAGCATGGATGCGAATGCGGGTGAGCCGGTTTTACGCCCATTGTGCCGCGGCCTTTGCCAATCGTTGTGCCGGAGGTGCAAACTAGAGCTGTAGCCGCTTGGGAGTAGAGCGGAGACAGAAAGAGTTGCCCGCCGCCTCATGTGGATCGTCAAGATCGCGCTCGACCGCCCGTACACGTTTATTGTGCTGGCGCTCCTTATCCTGATCGCGAGCCCGGTTGTGATCCTCCGCACGCCTACCGATATTTTCCCGAACATCGATATCCCGGTGGGCGCGGTCAACTTTACCTACACGGGTATGTCCGCTGAGGAGTTCGAGGGGCGCATCACCAGCCCGTACGAGAAGGCGATTACCACGCTGGTCGATAACGTCGAGCACCTGGAATCAACAACTTACAACGGCCAAGTGGTGGTTAAAATCTTTCTCCAGCCGGGCGCGAGCCTTGACACGGCCAACGCCCAGGTCACGGCCGCTTCGCAGTACATGCTGAAGCAGCTGCCGGTGGGAACCCTGCCGCCCGAAATCATCAACTTTTCCGCGTCCAGCGTGCCGATTCTGCAGCTCGGTATCTCCGGCCAGGGCTTGTCGGAGTCGCAGCTGAACGACTACGCGACAAACTTCATCCGCCCGCAGCTGACAACTGTGCCGGGCGTCGTGATCCCCCTGACCTACGGCGGCAAGCAGCGGCAGATCACCGTGAGCATGGAGCCGGAGCTGATGCAGGCCAAGGGCGTGGCGCCGCTCGACTTGCTGAACTCTCTGCAAGCGCAGGATCTGGTTCTGCCCTCGGGTACCGCCAAGATCGGCGCAAGCGAGTATGACATCACCACCAATGCTTCGCCCCAAACCATCGACGAGATTTCAGACCTTCCGGTCAAGCAGGTGAACGGCGCGACAGTTTACGTGCGCGATGTGGCAACGGTGAGCGACGGCTTCCAGAACCAGACCAATGTCGTGCGACAGGACGGACGCCGCGGCGTACTGATCAGCGTGCTCAAAAACGGCTCTGCCTCCACGCTGTCGGTAGTTTCGGGCGTGCGCGGGATGCTGCCGCGGGTCAAAACGCTGGTGCCGCCGCAGCTGAAAATTTCGCCGCTGGCCGACCAGTCCGTGTTTGTGCGCGCGGCGGTCCAGGGCGTAATCCGCGAGGCGGTGATCGCCGCGGCGCTTACGGGCCTCATGATCCTGCTGTTCCTGGGCTCGTGGCGCTCGACCCTGATTATCGCGATCTCGATTCCGCTCTCGATCCTCAGCTCGATCATCATCCTGAGCCTCCTTGGCGAGACCATCAACACCATGACCCTCGGCGGCCTGGCGCTTGCGGTCGGCATCCTGGTCGACGACGCCACGGTCACGATCGAAAACATCGAGCGATTTATCGAGGAAGGCTACGAGCTGCGGCAGGCGATTCTCGACGGCGCGGCCCAGATCGCGGTGCCGGCGCTGGTTTCGACGCTTTGTATCTGCATCGTGTTCCTGCCCATGTTTTTTCTCGCCGGCGTTTCGCGGTTCCTGTTCGTGCCGCTGGCGGAGGCGGTGGTGTTCGCGATGCTCGCTTCCTATATTCTTTCGCGCACCCTGGTGCCCACGCTCGCGATGTACTTTCTGCGCATTCACCACCCGGGGCCCTCGCGC